>NZ_AUTO01000353.1:0-4872 GCF_000498055.1 Pseudoalteromonas sp. TB51 | reverse complement strand
GCTAACCAAGCTTCAATGAAAGAAATGTTTGAAGTGGGCGGCGATATATTCTCGGTTATGGTGACCGTTGATGTGATTGTGGCGAATATTTGGATGGCTGTTTTATTACTAATGGCCGCAAACCATAAAAAAATTGATGCCGCAACAGGGGCTGATACAACCGCCATAGAAGATTTAAAAAACCGTGTTGAGCAATACCATGCAGAGCATGCCCGCATGCCGACACTCAATGACTACATGACCATTATTGCCATAGCATTTGGTATAACGGGGCTTGCTCATTTTTGTGCCGACTTTTTAGGGCCGTTTTTTGCAAACAATTATGCGTGGGCTAAAGAGTACAGCTTAAACAGTAAATTCTTTTGGCTAATTGTTATTTCAACCACTATTGGTATTAGTTTATCATTTACTAAAGTAAGGCAAATAGAAGCGTTTGGCGCATCAAAAGTTGCTTCAAGCTTTTTATATATTTTAGTGGCATCAATTGGCTTACATATGAACGTAACCGCTATATTTAGTAACCCTGGGTTATTTTTAATTGGGGCTATTTGGATGCTAACACACGCAAGTTTAATGCTGATTGTAGCCAAACTAATAAAAGCCCCGTTATTTTATATGGCGGTGGGCTCGCAAGCTAACGTTGGCGGCGCTGCGTCGGCGCCTGTGGTGGCTTCTGCGTTTCACCCTTCGCTTGCGCCAGTGGGCGTTTTATTAGCTGTACTAGGGTATGGTGTAGGTACATATATGGCCTACATTTGTGGATTAATGATGCAAGCAGTTGCACCTTAAGGAATTTAAATGAACAACCAAGTAATTGATATTAATAACATTGAGCTGGCAAACGACAAACCATTTGTATTATTTGGTGGTATGAATGTTTTAGAGTCGCGCGATTTAGCAATGCGTATTGCAGAGCACTATGTAGAAGTAACGTCTAAATTAAATATTCCTTATGTATTTAAAGCCTCGTTTGATAAAGCGAATCGCTCATCAATAAATTCTTACCGCGGCCCTGGTATGGAAGAAGGCTTAAAAATATTTGAAGAGATTAAAAATACCTTTAACATTCCGCTTATAACCGACGTGCACGAACCACACCAAGCAGCGCCTGTTGCTGAAGTGGTTGATGTAATTCAGTTACCTGCATTTTTAGCACGCCAAACAGATTTAGTGGTAGCTATGGCTAAAACGGGTGCCATTATTAATGTGAAAAAACCACAGTTTTTAGCACCGCACGAAATGCGCCATATCATTACTAAATGTAATGAAGCAGGTAATGATAATGTTGCACTGTGTGAGCGCGGCTCAAGCTTTGGCTACAACAACTTAGTTGTTGATATGCTAGGTATGGATGACATGAAAGCCATGGCACCGGTTATTTTTGATGCCACTCATGCACTACAGCGCCCAGGCGGGCGAGCAGACTCTGCTGATGGGCGCCGTGCACAAGCTGCCGAGCTTGCTCGCAGCGGCATGGCATTGGGCATTGCGGGCCTATTTATTGAGGCTCACCCTAACCCTAATGAAGCAAAGTGTGATGGTCCATGTGCCTTGGCACTTAGCAAGCTTGAAGGGTACTTATCGCAAATGAAAGCAGTAGATGATTTAATTAAAAGCTTTGCACCACTAGATACAAGCGCAAGCGATTTATAATTTAACACCTATTTAGGTAATAGTTAAAAAGCGACTTAGGTCGCTTTTTTTATTCCATTAATATACACACACAACGATGCTGTATATAATCTTACGCATAAGAAAAACTAATTCTAAGCTTGGTTATTATGTCAAGACGAGTCCCCCCATTAAACGCACTTAAAGCTTTTGAAGCCGCGGCACGCCATTTAAGCTTTACTAAAGCAGCGGAAGAGCTGTATGTAACGCAAGCGGCAGTGAGCCATCAAATTAAAACCCTTGAAGAGCATTTAGGCTTAAAATTGTTTTTACGTAAAAATCGCTCGTTATTATTAACCGAAGAAGGCCAAGGCTACTTTTTAGATATTAAAGAGATTTTTACCCAGCTGATAGATGCGACCGAAAAGCTACTTGCTCGCGGTGCAAAAGGCTCGCTTACCGTAAGTTTAACCCCGAGTTTTGCAATTCAGTGGTTGGTACCTCGATTAAGTTTATTTAACGAACTCCACCCCGAAATCGATGTGCGTATAAAAGCGCAAGACCAAGACGAAAACTCGTTAACCGATGATGTAGATATTGCTATTTACTACGGCCGAGGCCACTGGAGTGGAGTTCAAACTTACAAATTGCACACCGAGTATTTAGTGCCTTTATGTAGCCCACTGTTATTAAGCGGGCATAAACCGCTTAATCAACCGAGTGACTTAGCCCAGCACACCTTGTTACACGATACCACGCGGCGTAACTGGAAAACCTGGATGAAAACGGCAGGTGTACGTAATGTACAAGTGAATCAAGGCCCTATATTTAGCCACTCATCGATGGTGCTCCAAGCCGCGGTGCACGGTCAAGGTGTAGCAATAGGCAATAGTGTGCTTGCCAAACCCGATATTGACGCGGGCCGTTTAGTGATCCCATTTAGCCACAGCTTAGAGAGTAAAAACGCGTATTACTTAGTGATTAGAGAGTCGCAAACAGAGCTGGGTAAAATAGTCTCGTTTAAAGATTGGATGCTGAGCTTAGTTGAACAAGAACAAGAGTATTAATAATGATTGAATGGTTTAAAAGCGCAACACAGCCGGCTATTGCACAGTTTATATTTGCGCATGGTGCCGGAGCTGGATCAGATTCTGATTTTATGCAGCATATGGCTAAACTCATTAGTGCGCAGGGTATTGATGTAGGTTTATTTGATTTTGAATACATGCAAATTGCTAAACAAACACAAAAACGTAGGCCGCCAGAGCGAGCCCCTAAACTGTTAGCTTATTACGAGCAAGTACTGACAAATGCGCAACCTAATTTACCGCTATTTATTGGCGGCAAGTCGATGGGCGGGCGTATGGCGTCTATGCTTGCTTGTAGCTCTACACAACCGATTGCAGGTGTATTAGCGTTTGGCTATCCGTTTCATCCGCCCGGTAAGCTAGATAAGCTGCGCACCGATCATTTTGCAGACATACCTTGCCCGTTTTTAGTCTTACAAGGCGAGCGAGATACCTTTGGCACCCGTGAAGAGCTTAAAACGCTTTCTATGCCAAAACAGCCAAGCTATGTGTGGCTTAGCGATGGCGACCATTCACTCAAACCACGCAAAAAAAGTGGTGTGAGCGAGCTGCAAAACCGTGAAACTGCAGCGCTTGAAGCAGGTAAATTTATAGCCAATAGAGTGGAGCAATTATGATTAAATTATTTTTACTCACAGGCAGCTTTTTTTGCATGCTGTCGGTTATGTTAGGGGCGTTTGCCGCGCATGGTTTAAAAAGCCGTTTAACGGAGTATTCACTCGGGGTATTTAAAACCGCAGCTGAGTATCAAATGGTGCATGGTTTAGCGCTTATAGCCGTGGCGATTCTTATTAAGTGGGGTATTAATTTAACCGTGGCGGGAGGTTTTTTTATTGCCGGTACACTGCTTTTTAGTGGCAGTTTATATTTATTAGCGCTAAGCGGCATGAAGTGGTTAGGCCCAATAACCCCATTAGGTGGGTTATGTTTTATAATTGGTTGGGTTGTTATTTTAGTGCAAGTTGCACGATTTAAGTTTTAAAGAGTTTAAGGGTTAATATGTCTAGTGTTGTGATTTATTGTCGTAGTGGTTTTGAAAACGATGCGGCTGCTGAAATAACGTTTCATGCTGCCGAGCAAGGTTTTGCCGGCTATGTAAAAGCCAAACCAAATACCGGCTACGTGATTTATGAATGTTTTGAAGCGCAACACAGCGACGAAATAATCAAAAAGGTCGACTTTAGAAATATGGTATTTGCGCGCCAGTGGTTTGCTGGCACGTTAATCGAAAATATGCCGGTAGAAGATAGGGTCACTGCATTAAAAGAAGCCGCAAAGGATTTTCCTTTGTGTAGTGAATTGCGCGTAGAAACCCCCGATACTAACGAAGGCAAAGAGCTACTGACCTTTTGTAAAAAAATATCAACGCCGTTAAAAAAAGCACTCGAAAAGCAAAACACGGTATTACGTGAGCCAAAGGCAAACCGCCCGGTAATGCATGTACTATTTTTAGCAAACAATGCCGCGTATGTAGGGTATTCGTATAGTTATAATAATTCGCCGTTTTTTATGGGCATTTTACGTTTACGTATGCCAAGTGACGGACCGAGCCGCTCAACGTTAAAACTTGACGAAGCCTTTAATGTTTTTATCCCTGAAAAAGAGCGAGAAGCGCGAGTACAACCAGGCATGCGAGGGGTTGATTTAGGCGCTTGCCCAGGCGGTTGGACCTATCAATTAGTACGCAGAGGGATGTTTGTTAGCGCAATAGATAATGGCCCAATGAACGATAGTTTGATGGAAACAGGCCAAGTTAAACACTTTAGAGCCGATGGTTTTAAATACCGCCCAGAAAAAAGAAATATTAACTGGTTAGTGTGCGATATGGTGGAAAAACCAACCAAAGTGACTAATCTAATGATTGACTGGGCAGTAAACGCATACGCCAAAGAGCTGATATTTAATTTAAAGCTGCCTATGAAAAAACGCTTTGATAGTGTTTATGAATGCCTAACGATGATCAAAGAAGAGCTTACTAAGTACGGTATAACCTATGAGTTGCAAGCTAAGCATTTGTATCATGATCGTGAGGAAATCACCGTTCATTTAAACGTTGTTAAGGTGCCCCAAAATTTGTATAGCTAAATCATAGAGGCATAAAAGTGGTATTAAATAATGTTTATAAATGGCTAGGATTACTTTTTTTATCACTTTTAATAGCCGGTTGCGGCGG
>NZ_AUTO01000352.1:0-4119 GCF_000498055.1 Pseudoalteromonas sp. TB51 | reverse complement strand
TAAAGACGTTAAGCGTACTCAGCGAGATTATACATTAGGCTTTAAATTATCTATTGTTGAGCAAGTAGAAAAAGGCGACTTCACCTATAAACAAGCGCAAAGTCATTACGGTATTCAAGGCCGCAGTACCGTTCTGGTATGGCTGCGAAAACATGGTAAATTAGATTGGTCTAAACCAACTTATATAGCCAACATGCCTAAATCGAAAGAAACCCCAGCACAAAAAATTAAACGTTTAGAGCGCGAGATAGAAGAGTTACGCCTAAAGGATTTAATCAAAGATGAAATGATTAATATTATGGATGAAGAATATGGAGCGGGCTTGCGAAAAAAGTACATATCCGAGCTATCACGCGCGCAAAAGAAAACCATCAAATAAAGCTTACTCCGTTATGCCGTGCATATGGCGTAACGCGACAAGGTTACTATCAAGCTATGCGCAGAATAGATGCTCGGAATAAAGAATTGGAGCCAGTCAAAGAATTAGTGATGTACTGGCGGCAATTCATGCCTCGTATTGGTGGGAAGAAACTTTATCTGATGATAAAGCCAGACCTGCAAGAGCGTGGCATTAAACTAGGTCGTGATTGTTTTTTTGATTATTTGAGAGAGCATGACTTTCTTGTAAAACCAAAGAAAAATTACACTAAAACAACAAACAGTAACCATTGGATGCGCAAGCATCCCAATTTACTAAAGGAATACATGCCTACTGCGGCCGAGGAAGTCTTCGTTAGTGACATTACATACGTAAAGTCAGCGCAAGGCGTGCATTACCTATCGTTAGTCACTGATGCTTACAGTCGAAAAATAATGGGTTATGAGCTGAGTGATGAAATGAAAGCAACCGATGTAGTCAGAGCATTAGAAATGACAATTAAGCAACGCGTATATAAACGTGATGCCATTCATCATTCAGATAGAGGTTTACAATATTGCTCTGAAGTATATCAAAATGCGCTATTAAAAGAGGGCATTAGACCATCGATGACCGATGGGTATGACTGTTATCAAAACGCATTAGCAGAGCGTATTAACGGGATATTAAAGCAAGAGTTTTTACTGTATAAATGTCGCAATATGGCAGAGTTAAAACAGCTCGTTGAAGAATCGATATTTATATACAATGAAATGCGACCGCACTTAAGTTTGGATATGAAAACACCAAATCAAGTGCATAAAAAAGACCTGGCGCTTTCGCACCAAGTCTTTCATTAAAACCGTCAACCTATTTCAGGACGGGACACTTTTGCTGATAACATCACTTGGCATAACTACGCTATTTATTTTAAATAGAATTTTTAATGCAGCGAGCATCACCTTTTATACCACTGGTGTTAAGTTATTAGACATTTAAGTCGATTGGTATTACTTCACAAAATCATTAAACTTTATTGCTGGTACGCCGGTAAAATCCACTTATCACTAATAGCGCAATTAAATAACCTATTGCCCCACCACTTGATGACGATTCACTTTGCGCTTCTTGTACCGAGACTGTTAGCTCACTACATATAACTTCATTGGTTTGACTGTCTGTGAGTACAAGTTTTACTGTATAACTACCTGCACCTTGGTAATTATGACTTGGGTTTTGCGTTATACCTAGTGGGCTGCTATCGCCATAATCCCAGCTATATGTATAATTACCAGATCCACCTAATGGTGAGCTATTAAATTGTACCGCTAAGTTATTTGCCGTATGGCGTGTACTTAATTGCAGCGGTGCATTAACACTCAAAGCATGCTGTTGGCTAACACTTATTCCTTGCGTATCAGTTACTATTAACGCGAGGGTATAATCTCCAGAGTAGCTAAATTGGTAATCTAGGTTTTCAGTTTGCGATACGGGTTCACCATCTATAAGCCAACTCATGTTGTAAGGTGCTTTACCGCCAGTTACGATTGCTTGAGCAGATAAAGTCGCACCGTTTAACTGATACGTTAAATTTTCAATTTCTAGCGGTTTTGTGATGGTAATTTGTTTAGTTTGTGTTTGCGTAGTCGTCTCACCCATTGCCGAAAAGGTAACGCTGTATGTGCCGTAATCGGCATAGGTATGTGTAGGACTTAGCTCAGTACTCGATTGCCCATCACCAAAGTCCCATAAAAATGTATCTGTGGGGGTTAACTTTAAACCGGCTACATTAAAGCTAACGGTTGCCTCGTTTACTGTTGTGGTTATTTGTTGTAGCGCATCATAGCTAAGCAAAAGCTCTGCTGTTTCACTTTCAGGGTGTTGGCTGACTATTTCAAAGTTAAACCCTTGGGGAGTAAGCACCACACCTGATTCAGCCTGCTGCGTAAAGCTGTAATCAAAATGATCATTAAACTCACTAATGGCAGCTAAGTCTTGATCGCCTAAACCTGCACTTTGCTGATATAAACTAAATGCAGCATCGCGTACTTGTATAGGTGTATCTGCAAGTGTGGTGCTACTTGTACCGCGATAAATTGGCTTTTGATCCGCATCAACCACTAAATTAAAACCACCCCCTGGGTGATCAGTTGTGTTGTTGTTATCAAATGCACTATTGCTATACCACAATAAAGCTCCCGGTGAATATTGCTCTGCTTGTAAGCCGGCATCCACACCTCTGTGCGCACGTAGCTGTATATAGTAGTGGGCTGGTTTAGCATAAATATAACTACTCACGCGGCTAAAACCATTTAACGCTAAGTTAATACTTGGCTGCTCTGCGTTATTTTGCCAAATCACAGTATTGTTGTTTGTTATTTTTAAATCATCGGCTACAAAACCATAATACTGTGTGTTTGTATCGGTAATATACTCAATACTTAATGTAATGGTTTGTCCTGCATATTGTGTTAAATCAAACTCATGCATTAAAAAACCATTAGGTTGCTGCGCATCTGCATGTAAAAACGAATCACCAGTTATATACGGGCCTATATCGCCATAATAAGGATTTGTCTCGATTGTATAATTACCAGCTAAAGGAGTTTGATTTACCTTTACTTGTACAAGGTCATAATCGCGCTCAATACTGTAGTAAGCTAAAAAGCTAAGAGTCAGTGGTGTAGCCGCCTCAGGTAAGGTCACGGTTTGTGAGAGCGTGTGTGTTAGGTTGTTACCTGTACCAGAGTAAAATTGAAAATCACCTTCAACCGGGGTTTTAAATTTTTCTAGCTGCTGCGCAAGTGTCACTTTAATTTGGCTTTGCTGCTGAGAAAGTGAGCTAGTATAAACTAGCGACTGCTGAGGCTGACTGCTCACTTCCTCCATGGTTAAATTAAGCTGGTTCACCCAATTGCCTTGGTATCTGTTTTGTAAATACTCAAGCGCCTGTGCACTAAACATAACGGGCTGTGAACCTCTAGGCCCACCAGCCCAGCTACCAGTAGACATTATTGACCAAGACGATACAGGCTCACCTACGGTATTTGACTGTAAATCGTACTCATCTGCTAAACCTAAGTCGTGACCAAATTCATGCGCAACGACACCTATGCTGGCATCTATTGGATTTATCGTATAACCCGATAACTTAACGCTACTACCCGCAATACTGACAGGTTCACTGTTTTCATCAAATACGTAGTAGCGGTGAGACCAAATTGCATCAACGCCTAAATAGCCTCCACCGGATTCTTCACCAATACTGGAATGAAAAACCATAACATGGTCGATAATGCCGTTTGGCTCGTTGATAATGCCATCGCCGTCAATATCATCTAAATCTGTTAAATCATATTGCGTTAAATCAATATCAAATTGTGCAGTGGCTTTTTCGACTGCTTCTTTTATCAGTGCGGGGGCATTTATATCGCGTGTGTTACCTACGCGCTCACCATAGGTTTTTGCATTACTATCTGCCCTAACCCACCCATATACTTGCCCGCTAAAAGTTAAGCTAGCGCCTGATGCGTCGTAATAATAATCGTATACGCTGCTAAGTGTTTCATTATTAGGGCCTACAAACCCACCCTCATTAAAAAGCAATTGTTGGTAATGCTCTTTTGTATAATTTTCGTAATACATATCGGTATCATCATCAACTAGCTGATTGTCATCGTGCTTTAAATCAGGAAAATCAATTAAGATAGCCAGTACTTTAACCTCATTTAGCGCGCTACTGGGGCTAGCCGCACTTGCAT
>NZ_AUTO01000351.1:0-852 GCF_000498055.1 Pseudoalteromonas sp. TB51 | reverse complement strand
CTTAGCGCTTAAGCGGGCTTTCATGGTAGAAACAGGTTTTAACTGCGAAGGGTTAAGCCGTGCAGTATTCGCTAAGTAGCTTTCAACCGTTGGCTTGTTAGTGGTTTGTTGGGTATCAGCGCGTTTATTTAACCAATACTCTATTCTTTGTTTGTTAATAATACCTGGGTCATGCGCGCTGGTATTTGCTGCGTTAAGGTTTAGGCTGCAAAGAAATAAGCCAAGCCATATTATTTTTTTCACTGTATCTTCCCCAGATAAACTATTGCTCTATCATACCTAATATATGCATTAAGCACAGCGCTCAAATCACCTATTTACCCATTATGGTTACTCGGTAAAATTAGCATAATTTCTTCATATTTTTTATATAACTACAAATAGCGTGCAACTTTTTAGTATTAAAACAAATTAATTTGAAATTTTAATCCAAAACAGCTCTTTCAAGGTTGACATAAGCACGTAAAACCCTTAAAAATAACCCCATATAGAATTTTTAATCTAAAGCAGCATTTTGCTTTTTATAAAGTGACAATTATGAAAAAACAACTTCACCTTTTAATCGTACTCGTAGTGGTCTTAGTGATAAGCCCAGCGGGGATGTATTAAAAAGTGAAATTGCTTTTTAAAAACCCTCGCACTACGCGGGGGTTTTTTTATGCATAAACAGCGCACAGAGGAATGAGGATGAGCAAACAAGAATATAATGGTTCTGAACTAGTTGTTCAGGCATTAAAAGAGTTGAAGGTTAAGTATATATTTGGCTACCCAGGTGGGTCGGTTTTAGATTTATACGATGCACTTTTTCAACAAGAAGACATTGAACATATTTTAGTGCGTCACGAACAAGCC
>NZ_AUTO01000350.1:0-5821 GCF_000498055.1 Pseudoalteromonas sp. TB51 | reverse complement strand
TGACGGTTATGCCCGAGCTACTGGCGAAGTTGGTGTTGTACTTGCTACCTCAGGCCCTGGCGCAACTAACTGTATTACAGGTATTGCCACCGCTTATATGGACTCAATTCCGATGGTAGTATTATCGGGGCAAGTACCTACTAGCTTGATTGGTGACGATGCATTCCAAGAAACTGACATTGTTGGCTGTTCTCGCCCGGTTGTAAAACACAGTTTTAACTGCAGAAGCGCTGAAGAAATTCCGGCTATTTTGGCAAAAGCGTTTTACATTGCAAGTACTGGCCGCCCAGGACCCGTTGTTGTTGAGCTACCAAAAGATATGCTTAACCCTGCTATTAAGTTTGAGTACAACTTCCCTAAAACAACAGAGCTTAGAACCTACAGCCCAAATACAAAGGGCCACTCTAAACAAATTCGCAAAGCGGTTACCGCAATTTTAGAAGCTAAAAAACTGGTTATATACTCAGGCGGCGGTATTATTTTATCTAACACCTCTGAGCAATTAACCCGCTTAGTTGAATCGCTAAATGCACCTATCACTAATACATTAATGGGCTTAGGCGGTATTTCGGGTATTCACCCAAATTACGTGGGTATGCTGGGTATGCACGGCACGCTTGAAGCCAATAAAGCAATGGCAAATGCCGATGTCATTTTAGCACTGGGAGCGCGTTTTGATGATCGTGTAACCAATAATGTTAAAAAGTTTTGCCCTAATGCAACCATCGTTCACGTTGATGTAGACCCGACCTCTATTTCTAAAACGATTAAAGCACATATTCCGGTTGTGGGCTGTTTAGCCACTGTAATGGAGCAACTGCAAGCTGGCATAGATAAAAGTAGCATTCAAATTGATCGCAGTGCACAAGAGGATTGGTGGCGACAAATTATTAGCTGGCGCGAGCAAAAGTGCCTAAGCTACAACACCGATGGCGATAAAATAAAGCCTCAAGCTGTTATAGAAGCAGTGTATAAAGCCACTAATGGTGACGCATATGTAAGCTCTGATGTGGGTCAGCACCAAATGTTTGCAGCGCAATATTATCCATTTAAAAACCCTCGCCAATGGATCAATTCAGGGGGCTTAGGCACCATGGGCTTTGGCTTACCAGCAGCGATGGGTGTTAAGCTTGCCTTTCCTGATAAAGAGTCAGTGTGTGTAACCGGCGATGGCTCTATTCAAATGAATATTCAAGAGCTATCAACATGTTTACAGTACAACTTGGCTGTAAAAGTGGTTTCGCTAAATAACCGCTCACTAGGCATGGTTCGCCAATGGCAAGATATGATTTACGGCGGTCGCCATTCATCTTCATATATGGACTCATTACCTGACTTTGTAAAACTTGTTGAAAGCTATGGCCATGTAGGCATAAAGGTAGATACTTTAGATGAGCTACAACCTGCTATAGATAAAGCCATGAGCATTAACGACCGTTTAGTATTTTTAGATATTAACGTTGATGAAAAAGAACATGTATACCCAATGCAAATTAAACTAGGTGGCATTGATGAGATGTGGTTACGTAAAGGAGTAAAAGCATAATGCGTCGTATATTATCTATTTTATTAGAAAACGAACCGGGAGCCTTATCTCGCATTGTTGGGCTTTTTTCGCAGCGCGCCTACAACATAGATAGCTTAACAGTGGGTACTACTGATGATGAGTCACTGTCACGTATCACCATTACCACTATGGGTGATGATAGAATCGTTGAGCAAATTACTAAACAAGTTAATAAATTAGTTGATGTACTTAAAATTATTGATTTGACTGAAATGAGTCACATCGAACGTGAATTATTACTTGTTAAAGTATTTGCCCAAGACGAAACCACACGAGCAGCGGTTACACGCGTGGTAGACGTGTTCCAAGGTGCTATTTTAGATATGGGACGCCAAAGCTACAGCTTACAACTGGTAAGCAGCACAGACAAAATAGAATCGTTTTTAGACACCCTACGCCATGAAACCGACATTATTGAAGTGGTGCGCTCTGGTGCTGTAGGGATCGGCCGTGGTGACAAAGCACTAAAAGCGTAATTAATTAAAGCTTAAGCGTTTTTATTAAATCCCTGCTAAGCAATTAGCAGGGATTTTTATGCTAAGCCTTGCCTTACAACGCTCTGCATTAATACCTAATTAGGCATGCGGAAATAAGCTTAACTTAGGTAAGCTCACTGCTTTAATACAGGCAAAAAAAAAGAGCTAAATAGCTCTTTTTTAAAAAATTCTGTAAAACGCCAATTAAGGGTTTACTTGGTCTTTAAGACCTTTACCTGCTTTAAAGCTTGGGATAGTTGCCGCTGCGATTTGGATCTCAGCACCCGTTTGTGGGTTACGGCCAGTACGTGCTGCACGTTCTTTAACTGAGAAAGTACCAAAACCTACTAATGCAACTGAATTACCTTCTTTTAAAGAAGAAGTTACAGCGCCAGTAAACGCGTCAAGTGCACGTGTAGCAGCAGCTTTAGAGATTTCTGCATCAGTAGCGATTTTTTCAACTAATTGAGCTTTATTCATTGTTAGATTCCTATTCGTTATTATTTTGCCTTCGCAAAACCTATCTTTATGCATTTTTAAGGAGTTAGCAACAGCAAATTGCATTTTTTGCTTAAATACTTCGAAAATGCGTAAAATTTTAATAATTCTCGGTAAAATACAGCGTGTTGGGTTAACTAAAACTTAATTTAAGTACACAAAAGGCACACTTTAAATAACACACTGCTCTATATTTTTTCGATAACTAAGGTCACTTCCCCAACCTCGACACCAAACTTAACAATAGACGTTCGGTTTATCAAGCGCGATTGTGTAACCAGGTACATCCAATCATCAAAATTTACCTCAAGCGTACTGCCGTCATAGGGTAAGGCCACATTATAGTTCCAATGAAACACACTGCCTGCGCTTTTACCGGTTGCAATGCCAAGCACATCATCAGCACGTCCCACCAAGCTATTATCGTCATTAAGGGTGACATACCAAATACGCTTTTGTGTTTCACCATCATCGTACACAAAGTCTTCCTCTATAACGCCCTCGTTCCCTTCCCAGCGCGCATTCATAGTGACAACAAGTTTACGTGTGAGTTCGCCTTTATAATCTTGCACAACGCCGTATGCTTTCAAATCGCCACTGAAAAACGCTTTAAAATCAAATTCTGGGTTGCTGCTATTGTAGTGCTCTACTTTTGGCGCGGAGCAGCTCACTAAAAATAATGCGGCCATTAAAATACATAGCTGTTTAAATTTATTTATATTGCGCATGTTAAATCCCTAATAATTGTTTTCTAAGTGCTGGCTCTGAGGTGTTTGGGCTTAGCCAAATAGCTAAAAACTGATTGGCAAATTGCGAGTCTGTAATTTCACCTAACTTTTTATTATTATGATAAAAAGTAGCCTCACCGCTTGGTGATGTTTGTAAGCTTAACGACTCGCCTTTTTTAATGTCTGGCCAAAGAGCGAGTAATTTATCAGCATACTTAGCTGATAAATCACTTTTACCTAAATGCTGCCATTGCTCTTTAGTGGCTTTAACAATGTCTTTTGCTGCAAAGTCTCTCAAATAGGTGAGCGTAAATTTAACGGGGTGCGCCCCCTGTTTGTAACTCCCTGAGCGGGTATATAACGTTGCATCGTAAACATCCCAAAATAAATATTCCATGCGCGCCTCTCCCACTTTTTTAAAGTCAGTTTGCTCTTCGCTAAAGCTCAATGGGGTAAAAAAAGTAGCCATAATCATTGTGGCCGTTATTACACATATTTTTGCGGTGATATTCATACAAGCTCCTGTTATTGCTTGCTAAAATTTATAATCGCTTTAATTTTTTGGTTAATAATAAGAATTAATGTAAAGGCAGCAGCCCAAAGTGCGCCGTACAGAAGCCAAAACATCCACACAGGTGAATAAATACTAAGCACGCCAAATTGAGCACCTGAATAATAACTAATTGGCGCAAAGGCTAAGCACACTAAATAGGCTTGCCAAAGTTTTAGGTTAGTAATAAACGCCATTGATGTGTTTAAGCAAAGCAATAATGCTGCCCATAGCAAGGCTAACCAAAGCGGAAAAGGGGATACTTTAAATTCTAAAAGATTTAGCTGCACAGCAAGGTATTCACATAACAGCGCAATTGGTAAAGCTTTGACTAAAAGCAACGCATCGAGCTTATGCTGCTTTGATAAAACAAACATAAGCACAACAATACCAGAGGTGTATAAAACAGATTGAGCTTCTAAAAACAGTGATAAAAACCACACTGTTTGAAAAAGCACAAAATTAATAATTAAGGGCAATTTCGTCATTTTGACTAGTAAAACGTGGTTTACGTGCCGTTAAATGAACGGTACTGGTTGCTCGCGTTCTAAAAGCGCCTTCGCAGTAAGCAAAGTAAAATAACCATAATCTGTAAAAACGCTCATCAAACTTGTCACTGTCTAAGGTGTGCCAGTTATCAATAAAGCGTGTGCGCCAATCGGCTAGTGTTCTAGCATAGTGCGCGCCTATGTCGCTTACAGTATGAATAACCATATCGGTATTGTTCTTAATTTGCTCGCTCATCTCATTAATTGAAGGCAAACAACCACCGGGGAAAATATACTGCTGAATAAAGTCAGAGTTTTTTAAATAATGTTGATAACGTTGATCGCCAATAGTGATCGCTTGGATAAGCATTGCACCGTCTTCTTTAAGCAAGCTATTACATTGCTTAAAAAAGCTTGGTAGGTATTCATGCCCTACTGCTTCTATCATCTCTATTGATACAAGCTTGTCGTATTGACCTTCTAATAAACGGTAATCAAGCTTGAGCAAAGTTATATTATTTTCAAGTCCTAACTGTTTAACCTTGTTTTCAACATAGGCATATTGCTCATCAGAAATCGTTGTTGTGGTCACATGGCAGTTGTAATGTGTGGCCGCGTAAATCGCAAACGCCCCCCAGCCTGTGCCAATTTCAATAACTGAATCGCCTTCGTTTATCTCTACCTGCTCACAAATTTGTTTAAGCTTGTTTTGTTGAGCATCCTCAAGAGAGGCGTCTCTTGATGGATAAACAGCGCAGGAGTAAAGCATTTCCTCGCTTAAAAATGACTCGTATAAATCGTTACCTAAATCGTAATGTGCAACGATATTCTTTTTCGACCCAGATTCTGAGTTGCTGTTTTTAAGATGGTTAAAACGGTGGGCTAGGCCACTAAAAAACGAGAATTTTTTTTCAAAAGCATCTAGTTGTTTTTGGTTTATGGCAAAAATTTCGATGAGTTTGGTCAAGTTATCACATGACCATTGCCCAAGAATATAAGACTCACCAGCACCCACACTGCCAGATAGCGCAAATGCTTTGTACATGGCAGTGTCGTTAACGGTAATCGTGGTTTTTAAGTCTGAATGTTGTTGACCGAATACTGTTGAGCGACTGTTTTCAACTAACACTATTTGGCCTGTTTCAATACTTGCAAAGGCTTTGGTGACTAGCTTTTTATATAAGTTTGTAAACCAACCTGTTTGCTCTTGGCAGTTTATACTCGAGACTTTTTCCATCTTAAACCCTTTATAATTGTATCGCTACCCGCAACTAAGCTTGTTTAACTATACTAAGGTTTTCCTGAATGACCTAAAAAAGGAACCCTTTTAATAAACAGCTTAAGTGCTTGCACATAAATACCTTTGAAAATAGACAAAGTCATCGCAGGAAATTTTTTTAATAATTTATTAATTTCTTGCTTCGTTAACTGACTTCGCTTTAATCGTAAAGACGCGTCGAATAACAACTCATCCCCACGTTTATTTTCTATATGAATTAATGTGTTATCGGCTG
>NZ_AUTO01000349.1:0-60385 GCF_000498055.1 Pseudoalteromonas sp. TB51 | reverse complement strand
CCTGCCAATGGTAGTCCATATCTAAATTCATAAAGGGTGATACGGAGAAAGCCTTCTTAAAGTTCACTTTTTTTTGTAAGGGCACCAAATAATAATGGCGCTCATTCCACGGCGTATTGCTTACCTCAGCAACCATATATTTAAAGTTATCGGTGCTATTACCGTAAAAGTAAAAATTTACAGGGCTAAAATAAATGCCCATACACCTAAGCTGGCCAAGCATATAAATATGCGAAAACGTTTCTTTAACACCTAGTTTTTCTATTTGGCACTGTGCACGTTCAATAATACTTAATGGCTCTGAGTTTGACTGTGTGTTTAAATAATCGGATTGATTAAAACGCAGTGCTTTAAACCCAAAAGTACCTAGCATAGGGTGAATGTTATTAAGCAATAACGGATTTTTTAAATCTACCCACATCATATAAAGCGGGTATTTAAACTGATGGTTTTTTACCGCAAAGCGCCTGTGCCTTACATCGCCTAAGTATACAGCGCTATTCAAATTCAACACCTAATTGCTTAGCCACATCTACCCCACTGCGAACACCATCTTCATGAAAACCGTTATACCAATAAGCACCACAAAAATAGCTATTATTTTGGCCATCAACAGTGTGCTTGAGTTTTTGTGCGGCAATGGATGCTTCGTTAAAAACAGGGTGATGATAAGTAAACTCACGTAATATATTTGCTTTGTTAATCCCTTCTAAGTGATTAAGGGTTACACAAAATTGTGTATCTGAGTCAATACCTTGCAGTATATTCATTTGGTATGTAACAACCGCTGCTTTGTCGGTGTTTTCGTTTAGTAAGTAATTCCAGCTAGCCCAGGCAGCTTTTCTATCTGGCAGTAAACTAGTATCTGTATGCAATACTACCGAGTTTTCGGTATAAGGGATTGCACCTAATACAGCGTGTTCTTGCTCAGTAGCATCACCAAGTAATGCAAGGGCTTGATCTGAGTGACACGCAAATACCACTTTATCAAATTCAGCTTGTTCGCCATTTTCAAGAGTAATAATTACTTTATTATCTACACGCGTAACCGTCTCAATGTCGGTATTTAGTTTTATCCGCTCTGCAAAACCTTTAATAAGCGGCTTAATGTATTGCTTAGACCCACCAGGGATTACATACCACTGCGGCCTGTTTGTAACATCAAGTAAGCCATGGTTGTAAAAAAAGTTTACAAAAAACTCAACCCCTACATTTTGCATCTCTTTGATGCTGGTTGACCAAATTGCCGCCCCCATAGGTAAAATGTAATGGTATTTAAAAAAGTCATTAAAGCCGTGCGTATCTAATAACTGACCCAGCGTTTGATCTTTAGGGTAGTTTTGCTCGCTGTGCATTGCTTTACATAGTTTATTAAACTTAACTATATCGCTTAATAAGCGCCAAAACTTAGGCCTAAATATATTTCTTTTTTGAGCAAATAAGCTGGTAAAGGTGTGTCCGTTGTATTCAAAACCACTTGCTTGATTATGAACACTAAAGCTCATTTGTGTTTCTTGTCTGTCTACGCCAATGCGCGCGAGTAGTTTTTCAAAGTACGGGTAAGTGCGGTCATTAAATACTATAAAGCCCGTGTCTATTGCGCGTTTAACCCCAGCATCCGATATCTCTACTGTCGCGGTATGACCACCAATGTAATCGTTTTTTTCAAATATGGTAATATCGTAATGCTTATGCAGTAAATGAGCACAGGTTAAACCCGATACGCCAGAACCTATTATTGCTATTTTTTTCAACGGGCTAATCCTTTTGCTAAACGTAACCAAAGTGGTAACGGTAAAATACGTAATGCTTTTAAAATAAGCGTAAACCGATAAGGAAAATGAACTTCTTTACGGCGTTTATTGATCCCCTTAATCATATAATCGGCGGCCTCTGTTGCAGTAACAGCCATAGGCATTGGGAAATCGTTTTTATCAGTAAGGGGGGTTTTAACAAAACCAGGGTGCACCAACGTAACATCAACATCGTTTAAGTCGATTGCTAAGCTTTTCGCTAAATAGCTTACTCCGGCTTTAGATGCGCCATAAGCCTCAGAACGTGGCAGAGGTAAATACGTAACGCTTGAGCTAACAAGTACAAGTTGTCCGCCAGCACTAATTTTTGGTAATAGTGCCTCTAGGCAGTAGCCCATTGCCAGCAGGTTTACTGAAATAACTCGCTCAAACAAAGCGCTGTCAAAGTTACGGGCATCATCTACATACTCACAGTTACCAGCGTTAAGAATAACCTTATCAAAAGCACTAAACCCCAGGGTTGCTTGCTTTATGTCTTTAAGGTCTGTGGCATCAAACTGACACGCTTTAATGTTGGTGTGTTTTTCAAGCTCAGCTAACTTTTCAAGATTTCTACCGCAAGCAATTACCGTATTGCCTTGCTGTGCGTACTTTATTGCTAGCTGCTCGCCAATACCTGAGGTTGCACCTGTAATTAAAATATTCATCGCTACCCTGCTCGTTTATCTATGTAATTTATAACGCCACCCAAAATAGGAATATGCTTGTATAGCATTTCAGCTACATTAAAATAGTCGCGGTGGCTAATAATTTTACCCTCTTTAAATACCAGCTTGCTGTGCCCTTCTACAGATATAGTTTTGCCAGAAGCCAGTTTTGGGTGGGCGTAATGCATAGTCCAATACAAAAATGCTTTATCATCACGCTCGTAGGTGTCACTAATATCAAACTGACAATGCTTAACATTACTATATAGATTAGAAAAATATCGGGTAAGCTCGCTTAGCCCGTGTATTTCGTGCATTGGGTCTTTAAATTTAATTTGCTCGCTGTAAATATCATTAAGCGAATGCAGGTTTGATTTATCGAGTTGTTGATATATTTCTACAAATTTTGCTACCGGTAATGCTGTTTCCATATCACCCCTTAAATGCAGCTATTGCACGCTCGCGAGCTGCTTTATGATCTACGATTGACGGCCAGTAACATTGCTTATCAGCCCCTATTGACGCTAAATAAGCATGAGGAAAATGAATATGTTTATCTGGCACTTTTTCAAGCTCTGGTAAATATTTACGTATAAATTTACCATTAGGATCAAAGCGCTCACTTTGAGTGATAGGATTAAATACGCGAAAATAAGGCTGCGCGTCACAGCCAGTGCTTGCAGCCCACTGCCAACCGCCATTATTAGAGGCTAAATCGCCATCAATAAGGTGCTGCATAAAAAACTGCTCGCCTTCACGCCAATCAATTAATAAATGTTTGGTCAAAAAGCTGGCGACCACCATTCTTAAACGGTTATGCATCCAGCCGGTTTGAACTAACTGTCTCATCGCTGCATCAACGAGTGGGTAACCTGTTTTTCCCTCGCACCAGGCTTTAAACTCAGCCTCGTTTTTACGCCATTTAACGCCATTGTACTTTTCGTTAAAGTTATAACCACGAGAAAGCTTAGGAAATTGCGCAATTAAATGACGATAAAATTCGCGCCAAATAAGCTCGTTTACCCAAGTAAAAGTTTTACTTTTAGATGTTGTTAAAATATCTGGGTAGCGGTTTTGAATATTAACCAGTAACTGCTTAGGGCTTATAATACCCAGAGCTAGATAAGGGCTTAAACCCGATGTGCCTTTAATGTTGGGTATATCACGCTGATCGTCGTAGCTACTTAATTTGTCGCAAATAAAATTATCAACAATGGTTGCTAAGCTTTCATCATCAACTGGCCATTTTTCTGAGCTGCCATCACTTTTAATTGCCTGTGCGTTGTTATTTATCGGCTGTTTTTTTAAAGGCCACGGTAATAAGCTAAAGTGAGTATCTTGGTGTTGTTTAAGCCACTGTTTTTTAAATGGCGTAAACACTTTGTACATTTCGTTACTTTGGTTTTTAACACTGCCTACAGGCGCTATTACATCTCCCTCATAGAGGGTAAACGTAATATTTTTATCATCACACTTTGCAAGTATTTGCGCATCACGATTTACTTCATTTAACTCATACTCTTTATTAGCAATTACATGTTCTACTTGATGTTTATCGCAAAATGATAAAAGCGCACTTTCACAATCGTCAAAGTAAGGAGCGTCAAAAATATGCAGCTCTATTGCGTACTGTGCTAGCTGCTCGCGTATATAATTGAGGCGTCTTTTTAGTAAATCTATTTGAATGGGAGCGGCGTTGTGTTGTTGCCATTGCTTTTCGCAGATAAAAAAAATGGCCTGTTTAGCGCCATTATTTAGCGCTTCAATAAGCGCTTCGTTAGAAAAAAAGCGCAAATCGCGCCTAAACCAAAAAAGTGTATTCATTATATGCCGTAACGTAATTTTAGTTCATTAGGGTAAGGATTAAAAAACACCTGCTTTTCTAGGTATTCATTAGGGTGTACTTTTAGATGATGTTTTAGCAAAGTAAGCGGTACGTACAAAGGCACTAAACCTTTACGGTATTCATCGATGGCATCGCGTAGCTCTTGCTTTTCAACCTTAGATAAGTCTTTTTTAAAGTAGCCCTGCAAGTGCATTAACGTGTTGCAGTTATTCCTGCGTGATGCAGGCTTTTTAAGGCCGTTCATTAACCCAAGAATGTACTCATCTGCTAAAGCGTTAATATCATCACCTTTATAAGTACCAAGTAAATTACCTAAGTCGCGGTAAGCTTGATAATTATGAGCCATTAATAAGTACTTATATTGCGAATGAAACTGGGTAAGCTTATGCACTGTGAGCGGCTCAGAAGCTAATAACTGCCACTGTTTATAGGCGTACACGCGCATTACAAAGTTTTCGCGTAAATGCATGTCGTTTAAGCGGCCGTTTTCTTCACATGGCAGTAATGGATTGTGCTTCATTATTTGCTCAGCAAAAAAACCAACGCCTTCAGATGTGTTGCCGGTGCCCGCTTCGTTATAAATTTTAATTCTTTCCATACCGCAGCTTGGGCTTTTCGCACAAAAAACAAAACCACTTAGGTTTTTAGCTTGTTCTGTGGCTACTTTTTTACCGTATTCAGTTAACTTAGGCCCAACATCGCCAGTGCCATCTGGGCGACAAACTTTTATTGTATCGCCTACGCGTACTTGGCGTATGGTTGGCCTAGGAATAGGTAACCCTACGGCTACCTCTGGGCAAAAACGCGTGTACTCTACATGTTTTCCAAGCTCATCCATACAAAAGTTAGACTTTTTATGGCCTGTATCAAAACGTACTTTTTCGCCTGCTAAGCAGGCGCTAATACCTATTTTTATTGTGTCTGTTTGCATAAATTCTCTTAATAAATCAAGTTACCTATAGGATTAAGTAACTTACTGAGCCCTTTATTAAAATGTAGCGCACTACTGACTACTGTAAAGCATAAACAGCCATCTTTTGTAAGTGGAGTGTGCTGATGAGAGCCATCTTGCCAAATAAAGTCTCCTGGCACGTAACTGCCCTCTTCATCACTAAACTCACCATCAAGTAGCAAGGTTACTTCAAAGCCAGTATGAGTATGCTCGGGGATTTCGCCCCCTGCGCCAATATGTAAAAGGCTTGAGCGCAATGGGCCATCATCAATAGCAACGCGAGAGCGAGCAAGCTTACCCACTTGCGTAAAACGCCCATGCGAAATACGTGTTAAGGCGCGTGGTAATTCGTAGTTATGCTCATTAACTTGTACGGTTACCGGCTCAACTTCGTAAACTTCATCAATGCTAGCATCGGCGGTTATCAAATCTAGCAGGTCAGCGTCAAAATCTGGCGCTTGTAAATCATTACTTAAATTTAATGTATCAGGGGCGTGTGGCGGCTCGCTAAATACATCCTTTGCATTAGCGGCTTCAAGTTTTGCCACTTTTGCTTGGCAAACTGGGCACATATCAACGTGTATAGATACCGCAACGCTTAACGATGCAGGTAACTGCGCTGAACAATATTGTGCTAGTAAAGATTCACTAGGGTGATGTTTAATCATGCTGATCTCCCATTTCATTACGTAATTTTTGCAAGGCTAAACGCAATCGTGATTTTACCGTGCCTACAGGAATATTTAATTGTTGAGCAAGTTGCTCTTGCGACATATCTTGGAAATAAACGCCTCTGACTACCTCTCGCTGTGCGGTTGGTAGTTTGTCTAGGTAACGTTTAATTTGTTGATCTTCCAAGTGGTCGCTAAATTCAAGTGTTGTATCTTGAGATTCGTTAATAAGTGGCCAAATATCTTCGCTTATATTTTCTTCTTTATTACTTTTCATTTTACGAAGCATATCAAATGAGGCATTACGCATTACGGTATATACCCAAGTCGTCGCAGCCCCTTTATCGCTGTGATACAAATGCGCTTTTCGCCACACTGAGGTTAGTGTTTCTTGTACAAGCTCCATTGCTTGTGCCTCAGAGCCAAATTGCTTAATTCCAAAGCGTTTAATTTTTGGCGAAAAGTATTCAAATAAGTAAGCAAACGCTCTTTTGTCTCGCGAAGTAGCTACATCAAGCAGAGCTTGCATAAGCTCTGCACTTGGCGTTTCTGGCATGGCAGTATATTTACCTGTATTAGGTTCACAACGTGGTGAGGGTTGTTGACTTACCATAATAATTAATCCCGTGTATGCTTTTGTATATATCTATACGCCAAGCAATTAAACGCAGATCACATTATTTTAGGCAAATTCATTGTTAATCACAGTATGGAGGAAGTTTAGTAAGTTAGCAAAGTTACTTTCGAACGCAAGTTGCTGTTTTTTATCGATAGATATAGGTAATAGTTCAAGCCAGCGCGCAGCTACCCAGGCTAAATTATCAAACTTGGTTTGCCTATATAAACTAGAAAGCTCTTTATTGTTTAAAAATATGTCCTGCAAAGAATCAGACAAACGTTGATTATCAGCCGAAATTTCACTGTGGGAGTCATTGTACCAATACGGCGTATTGCAATCGCTTAATAAGCCATGGCGCAATTCACTTTCATCTTGGTATACGTCATTTATTTGCACGCTTTTAGCTGCGTACACATCAATAAGTAGCATATTGCTAGGGTCTTGATCAAAGTCGATAATATCGACCAAACAGCCCTGAGCGCTAATATTAAATGGCGTGTCGTGCTGGTAGGTGCACAGTACAAAACCGACATTATTTTGTAGTGCGGTTTTTACCATGTTTAAATACCTAGGCTCAAATATACGCAAACGCGTATAGCCTTCTGGTAACACAAATATTGGTAATGGGAAAATCGCACGTTTCATAAAGTCTACTTCTTTAAATTACACTGCCTTTATTTACGTGCGCTTTTACTAAGTCGATCAGCTTACTCAAATCGAATTATTTACCTATAAATTAAAAGTTGATCCAACTTCCCATACTTTTTATTACTTGAACCATATAGTAAACACTAATCATGCTTACAACAGGCGCCAACATAAGTGCAAATAATCCTAATTCGTTACTCATCGTCTTATCCTTTTACACTTATTTAGCTTTAACTTGCGTAGTTACCGGCATTGTAGACTGCGTGGTAACGTCAGCTTGTTCTTGCGCTTGATTTACAAATTGCTCAAGTACTGCCTGGGCATCAAAACTAAGGCTCTGCGAAATTGATTGTTCAAGTTCTGCCGTTGCTTGATTAATATAGCTTGTTACGTTTTGCGTTATAATATCAGTTACATCTAGGTCCACTTCACTCGCATGTACTTGCGAAGAACCTAATACTAATAAACTTGCCATAGCGATTTTAATTGAATGTTTCATAATGGTATTCCTTGTTGTGTATATTGTTTAGACGCAATAACATAATCAAGGGTTGTGCCAACAGAAAAATAAAAATTAAATCATTGATATATAAAGATTATATTAAAAACCATACAGCAACGCAGCATTCAGGCTTGGTTAATTTAGCTAACCTTTTTAATTTTTTGACTAACTATTAGTAAATTTTTTCAGCTCACTATTTGCAGTTTAAAACAACGACTACCATTACTTTTTATTTTGCGTATCGGGTTTAACTTTTTTACCTAACCGATAAGCATCAACCATACTTAGTAACCAAATGACCACCATTAAAGGAAGATATTTATATTCCCCTAGCTGTGCACATTCACCTGATGGATTACGGGCGGCTTGTAAAATGCCTGAAGCCGTCATCGGAATTTCACCTGCTAAAATTTCATTTGCGCTACATTGCGCTATAGCCAAAATATCACCTAATGTCATAAACAAAAGTAGCGTGAATACACCTGCAAAAATACAGCCTATTAAATGCTTTTTAAGCGAAAAATGCCCTGCCCCAGGATACACAATGGCAGTAAGTAAAACGGCTTTGAGCTCTTTTTTCATGATAAACGTGCCTTAATTAATTGAGACTATACGACCACACTATACCCGATTAATTCCCTTTAAAATCAATAAAAGTACGGTGACTAATTTACAGTAACAATGCTGACATTGAAACATTGAGCGTACACCTGTACACTCAAGTTTAATTAATAAGTGGTAGGACTAGTATGACTATAGAGGCACCCTATTCTCGCAAAGAAGAAAAACTCAATGTATTAAGCCATGCACTGGGAATATTTTTTGCTGTGTTTGTAATGTGGGATTTATTTAAACAAGCCACCAGCGTAAAAGCTTATATTAGCACCGCTGTATATGGGGCTAGTTTATTTGTATTGTTTTTATCATCCACACTTTATCACGCCAGTGTACAGCCAAAATTACGCGCTTTTTATAAAAAGTGCGATCACTGCGCTATTTACGTATTAATAGCGGGTACGTACACCCCATTTTTGTTGCTATCTCTTAATGGATGGTGGTCTTGGGGGACACTGAGCTTTATTTGGGCAGTCGCGCTTGGTGGCGTTGCTTATAAAGTGCTGGTTAAAAATAGTAATAAAAAAGTCTCGCTGGCTACCTACTTACTTATGGGCTGGTTTGCCCTTGCGATTGTATACCCACTTTATTTAAATATTGATGTAAAAGCACTGTACTGGTTACTGGCCGGTGGCATTTTTTATAGCTTAGGTACATTATTTTATAGCGCTAAAAGCACTCAATTTAGCCACGCAATTTGGCACCTCTTTGTAATAGCTGGGTGTGTGTGCCACTACATTTCAATTACTAATTACGTGTATTAATGCATGTAATTAGTAATTTTACGCTACGTACATAAACCGCAATAATTTGGCTACCCTTCTATATAAAAGCGCGATAAAAGCGCGTTGTAGCTTAGGCGTTATCACCTAAGCCTTAATTAAAAACGCTGTTATTTACGGCTTTGTCTATAAGCCTATCACTTTACCTTACTCGCATAATTAACTAGCTCGATAAACAGCGTGTAACATTTTCGGTACTCTTATCCATTTTTTACCCATTTTATTCACTTACTCTTTTCCTAGTTTAAAAATAAATGCATTAAAATAAGTGACATAGCTTCATATTTTGAATGTAGCGCTATGGCATACCTATTGCTCCTTCAATATAAATGGTCAGTAAAACCTTGGCCAAGCAAATACGTTAAAGGAGATACAAAGTGGGCGCATTTCAAGCTGACTCTACAATTGAGTTAAGTGCTACATTCGTAAGTTGCTACTTATACTCAATATTTTACAACCACACTCACTTTTACGTCTATTCCCCCAAGCAAAGACATAGGTAACACGCATTGCTGCGTTATATGCCATTAGGCTCTTTGTGATTACATGCAGTTAATCCAACTTAAACTTTACGTTAAAGGAGACGTTGATATGCCAACTAACCAATTTACGATGCAAGACCCTAGAAGCCAATACCAAATGGCACGAACCGAAAAAGACAGTGATCAACCAGACCCAGGCCTAGATGAAATTTTAAAACCTAAAGCAGATCACGGCGAAGATACCTATGTAGGTAGCGACAGATTAAAGGGTCGCAAGGCGTTGATCACCGGGGGCGACTCGGGCATTGGCAGAGCGGTTGCCATTGCATTTGCCAGAGAAGGTGCCGATGTGGTTATTAATTACTTAGCCAGCGAAGAAGCTGATGCGAAAGAAACACTCGATATATTAAAAGCCAGCGGTAACAAAGCATGGGGAATTGCAGGCGATATCTCTGATGAGAGTTTTTGTAACGACCTTGTGGCTCAAAGCGTTGAAAACTTAGGCTCAATCGACATATTAGTGAATAATGCGGGTAAACAACAGTTTGTTGCCGAGTTAGACGATTTATCTACCGAGCAATTTTGCCAAACATATGCAACAAATGTATTTGCTATGTTTTGGATAACAAAAGCGGCGGTAAAACATATGCCACCGGGCGCTAGTATTATTAATACAACCTCTATCCAATGCTATCAACCCTCTGCTGGGCTTCTTGATTACGCATCGACTAAGGGCGCAATTACAAGCTTTACTAAAAGTTTAGCAAAAATGGTGATTGATAAAGGCATTCGGGTTAATGGGGTTGCTCCTGGGCCAATTTGGACCCCGCTTCAACAAAGTGGTGGCCAACCGGCTAAAAAATTGCCTGAATTTGGTGATAACGTGCCAATAGGTAGACCAGGCCAGCCTGCTGAGCTAGCACCCACCTATGTCTACTTAGCATCGCAAGAGTCAAGTTACATTACCGCTGAAATAATGGGTGTTACAGGTGGGCAGCATCTACCTTAATCATACTGGCTCACTCATATTAGTTAATCTCAGCTTATTGATTTTATAAAATAATAGCGGCGTATTTACGCCGCTATTATTACCTAGCCTTTTTTAATCATACCTAAATAAGCCCCACTAAGTATTGGTGAGGCTCTGGTTAACAATACATTAGACAGCATCTTAGCTTGGTACTAAAACCTGTGCTCACGCAGCACTATTTAGCTCAGTGTGAGCAAGAGCGTGCCTATTTAGACACGCATAAATTAACTGCTTAAATAACCCAAGCCGATTAAGTGTTATTTTTTTTAGCACGTATACCGCGAATGAACTCTTCTAAATAAGGCGTAAATTCTAGCGCAAGTGCTATAAATAGCACCGTTGCCAAGTAAGTTATTGGTAAAGGAGAGTCTTTTAATTGAAGCGTAAAGTCAGGAGGAAAGCCGCCAGGTGTAAATAAAGCGGTAAATTGCTCCCAATGGCGCGCAATAATTAATACCAAAGCTAACAGGGGTATCATTTCTAAAAAACTGTGTATATGCTGCTCTACCGGCCCTACCCTTCGCTTACTTACCGCATAAGTTACATCCCACATTGCTGTAAGTTCATGCAGAAAAAACAACACAATACAAATGGCAATAATCAAACTATTAACTTCAAAAATTAAAACGAGGATTAACGGGATGCCCACTTCGGCAAACATTAATAAATGAATAAATGACTCTTTAGCACCGCTGGTTGTAGAAATATTACTACGTCGATGACAAAACCAATCAGCAATACCAGCAGCAAGCCAAACAGGGATCACAAAATACATTAAAATCAATAAAGTTGGGTCAGTCATAGTTTGTTAGTCCTTAATATTTGGTTTTAATAACCCTCATGCTTAAAACTAAACATTTACACTTCATCAGCTTCTTCATTCATCACAAGCGATGTGAAAAACCATATTTTTCAAATAAATTATCATTCACTTTTAAGATGGCTTGAGGATTACTTACGTTTTTACCTTAATGTAAATGAGATACCATTTTTAAACGCGCCCGTGAGCCAACATTTGGTATGCTCAATATCTATTTACAAGTAATAAGTAGTTCAAGTGTTATGCCAAATCTCGACGTTAAATTGATTTAATGCCATTCTAGCTATAGGTAGGTGTGGAGGTGTTTTTTACTTTGCCGTATATATTTTTATTGTGTAAAAAATAGAAAATATATCGCTTATCATTGTAAGTTTTTCATTCACAAATCTAGATAAGGAGGTTGTGTTAAAGGTAAAACTAGAAGCTGAATAACCCTATTTTTTGTAGATTTACGCTAGCTAAAAACAAAAAAGTAAGCCGCACACTTGTAATAAAGCAGCCTTTAAAGCTCTTTTAAGATAATACCTTCACTACTGCCATCTATACTCGCGCATATTTACTTTGTCGTTTTTAAAGCTAACCCCTTCTAATAATAGCTTTTGGCGCTGCTCTTGGTATTTATCACTGCCTACAGGAAATGATATTTTACCTTGGCTGTTTACTACTCTGTGCCACGGTATAACAGAATCATCTGGCATTTGCTTTAAAAGGCGTCCTACCAAGCGTGAATTTTGCGGATAACCGGCAAGCGTTGCTACTTGCCCGTAACTTGCTACAAAACCTGCAGGTATATTTGCAATAATGGTGTAAATGAGGGTTTCTTTATCAATATCAGCGGTCATTAACGTACGCCTCACTGAGTACTTTAAATTGCTCCCAAATAGAGCGCGCAACAGGGCCATGGTGTATTGCATCACGCCTAAATGCACGTACTTCTATACCAAACTCATCTTCTCTGTCGTTTATCTGTATTTGCTGCAACAGCCCTGCTTCTATTTCAGGGGCACAATAATCTATGTTCATCATTGCCCAGCCGGCACCAGCAAGCAAAAACGACTTTAAATTGGTTACATCGTCAATCTTCATTAAGGCAGAACCTTTTGAGTAAGAAAGCTTGTCACTGTCTATGCTTAAGTCACTTTCAAACATAGCCAAACACGGGTAATTTTGTAGCTCGTTAAAGGTCATGTACTTAGGAAACGCATTAGTAGAAGCAATAATTCCAATGTTTAATTTACCAATTGGTAGGCTTTCTAAGTGCCCTGTTGCATGAAATAAGTCAAACCAGGGGCCTATGCCTAACTCCACTTGCCCACTATTTACTTGCTCTAAAGAGACAAAGCGTTTGCCACTGGTTAAATTAAACTCTGTACGCTTAAATAGTCTAAAAGTATTACTTATGATCTCGTTATAACTGTCTTTTTGACAAATTTGCTCGTAGCAAATTCGATATTGTGGCTCGTTACCCAGTGCAAGCTCTTTAGCAAGCTGCGCTAGCTCATCATTTGCATGCAATAATTGTTGTGCTTCACGATGAAAAACACGCCCTTTTTCAGTTAACTGTAATCGGTACTTACTTCTATCAAGTAGTTCAAAGCCAATTTTTGCCTCTAGGTTTTTAATTGCTAATGTAAGCGCAGGTTGAGTTTTATGTAATTTAAGCGCCGCGCCACTTAAACTTGCACTTTGTACAATGGCATCTAAAATTTGTAATTGATTCAGCTTCATACTGCGCTCAACATGATCATAAATAAAACTTATTATGTTTCTAAAATTTAATGAATTTTATTTTATATGGTTGCGGCGTATCCTGCACTTAATTATTTTGCCCATCATTGCCACGGAGAAGACATGAAACTCTTTCGTCTATGTATACTTACTACGACTTTACTTACCTTAATGGCCTGTTCAGAGCCAGAAAAGCAAGTAAAAGAAGAGCCCATTAGGCCTGTAAAGTTATTCAATATAGGACATGATTCGCAAACAAATGTGCGCAGTTTTCCTGCTGAAGTGGTTGCTAACCAAGGCTCGTACTTAGCATTTAGAGTCAATGGTGAACTGGTAGAGTTTCCGGTATTAGCAGGTGAAGAAGTTGAAAAAGGACAACTTTTAGCAAAGCTTGACCCAGAAGACTTTCAGTTACAGTACGATGATAGAAAAGCCCGTTATGAGCTTGCTAAATCACAACTTAGCCGCATTGAACAATTACTTGAAAAAAGAATCGCGAGTCAATCAGAGTACGATGAAGCATTGGCCAATATGCAAGTGGCAGAGTCTGCCTTTAAAATTGCCGAAACCAACCTAGAATACAGCGAGCTGCGCGCCCCATTTGCAGGGACTGTAGCCAAAGTATTTGTTAAAAACTTTGAAAACATTCAAGCCAAGCAAAACATTTTACGCCTAGAGACCCGCGATTTAATGGATGTAGAAATCCAAGTTCCTGAAAAAATAATAGCGCGTATTAAAAAAGGCAGCGACTACCACCCTACCGTTGTGTTTGACGGTTATGATAATAAAGAGTACACCCTTGATTTAAAAGAGTGGGATACGCAGGCTGATCCTACTACGCTTACCTACAAAGTTGTTTTTTCGCTACCAGTGCCTAAAGACTTTAACCTACTTGCAGGGATGACAGGGCGTGTATTTATCGATTTATCAAAAGTAACCAGCTCGCAAGTGGCTTACACTATTTTGCCGGTTGAGTCGGTTTTTTCTGAAGCTAAAGAAAGCGTGTCAGATAACGCCTATGTGTGGATATATAACCCAGAAACCGGTGTTGTTAATAAACAAGCCGTTAAAGTGGGCCAAGTACACCGCGACGGTATTGAAGTCCTAAGCGGTATTAAAGAAGGCCAAATTGTCGTCTCCGCTGGCGTACACTCATTAGATGAAGGCATGAAAGTACGTCCATGGAATAAAGAGCGAGGCTTATAATTATGAGCTTTGCGCAACTCTCCATAGAGAAAAAAGTAATTAGCTGGATGTTTGCACTACTGCTGTTAATTGGCGGGAGTGTGTCGTACTTTGATTTAGGCCAACTAGAAGACCCAGAGTTTACGCTTAAAACCGCCATGGTTATTACTATGTATCCGGGCGCATCGCCACAACAAGTCGAGGAAGAAGTCACCTTTCCTATCGAAAATGCGATTCAGCAACTCCCCTACGTAGATTATGTGACCTCTATTTCATCAAATGGTAAGTCGCAAATATCGGTAGAAATGAAAAGCACCTACCGAAAAGAGCAGCTGCGCCAAATTTGGGATGAAATGCGCCGTAAAATTAACGACTTAGCGCCTTCACTCCCGAGTGGCGTTTACCCAAGCACCATTTTAGATGACTTTGGTGATGTATACGGCGTTATGTATGCGGTTACCGGCGATGGCTACTCTTATGATGAACTTAAAGATTACACCGATTACTTAAAGCGTGAACTCGTACTGGTTAAAGGTGTGAGTAAAGTAACCATTGCTGGTGAGCAACAGCCTCAAGTAATGGTTGAAGTGTCTACCCGTAAATTAGCGCAGCTCGGTATTGCCCCAAGCCATATTTTTGGTTTACTGCAATCGCAAAATACAGTCTCTAACGCAGGTAAAATTAGAGTGGGCGATGAGTCTATACGCTTTCACCCAACCGGCGAATTTAAAGATGTTAAAGAGCTCGAAACCCTACTTATATCTAAACCCGGTGCTAGCGAGCTTATTTACTTAGGTGATGTAGCCAAAGTATTTAGAGAATACGCAGAAGTACCCAGCAATGTTATTCGCTACAACTCAGAACAAGCGCTTTTAATTGGCGTCTCGTTTATGAATAGCGTGAACGTAGTAGATGTAGGTAAACGTATTGACGAGCACTTAGCAGAGCTTGAGTACCAGCGCCCACATGGCATTCATGTAGAATCGGTGTATAACCAACCTAAAGAAGTAGAAAAATCGGTAGATGGCTTTATTGTCAGCCTAGTAGAGGCGATTGCCATTGTAATCGTGGTACTGCTTATATTTATGGGCTTAAAAAGTGGTATTTTAATTGGCGGTATTTTATTACTCACCGTTTTAGGCACCTTTATATTTATGAAGTTGTTCGCCATAGACTTGCAACGTATTTCTCTGGGTGCGCTTATTATTGCCCTTGGTATGCTGGTAGATAACGCCATAGTAGTAACCGAAGGCATATTAATAAATTTAAAGCGTGGCCAAACTAAGTTAAAAGCTGCAGTTAATATTGTAGAACAAACTAAATGGCCGCTACTAGGCGCTACAGTTATTGGTATTACTGCGTTTGCCCCTATTGGCCTAAGCTCTGATGCGACCGGTGAATTTGCGGGTAGCTTATTTTGGGTCTTGTTTATATCGCTTTTACTAAGCTGGATCACCGCCATTACGCTTACGCCATTTTTTGCAAATTTAATGTTTAAACAAGATGAATTTAAAAAAGCTAAAAATGCTGAGGGCGAAGAGGAAAATGACGACCCATACCAAGGCTTTATTTTTACCGGCTATAAAGCACTTTTAGATGTGTCTATGCATTATCGTAAAACCACGCTTGTGCTTATGGTCGTGCTCCTTTGCTCGGCTGTGGTTGGTTTTGGTGCGGTTAAACAATCGTTTTTCCCAGCCTCTAACACCCCTATGTTTTATGTAGATTACTGGCAGCAACAAGGCTCCGACATAAGAGCAACGCTAGAGGGAATTAAAAAGCTTGAAAACTACCTTCAAAAAGAAGAGCTAGTTGAAGAAATAACCAGTACTACAGGCCAAGGTGCTCCACGCTTTATGCTTACTTATGCACCGCAAAAGTCGTACTCGTCATACGGGCAGCTCATTATTAGAGTAAAAAACCGCGAGGCGGTGGCTGTAGTAATGCAAAAAGTGCGTGAATACTCGCAAAATACACCGCTTTCAGCTGAGCTTAAAATTAAGCCCATGGAAATTGGCCCCTCAACCGATGCTAAAATTGAAGCACGCTTTACAGGCCCCGATCCGGTAATACTTAGACGATTAGCCGCCCAGGCTGAAGAAGTTATCGCACAAGACGACGGCGCTTATAATATTCGTGATGATTGGCGCGCACGTACTAAAATGATTCGCCCACAATTTAACGAACAAAAAGCGCGCCGCTTAGGTATTAGTAAGTCAGACCTTGATGATGTACTGCTTACTAGCCTTTCAGGCAAGCAAGTGGGTGTATACCGAGATGGTACACAACTACTGCCAATTATTGCTCGCTCGCCGGCAAATGAGCGCCTAAATGTAGAAAGCGTTCACGATTTACAAATATACAGCCCAGTACTGGGTGTATTTGTGCCAGTAACACAAGTGGTTGACGAATTTGTGGTTGAATGGGAAGATAGCCTAATTATGCGCCGCGACCGAAAGCGCACAATAACGGTAATGGCCGATCACAACGTATTAGGCGATGAAACTGCCGCTAAGTTATTTGCACGCGTGCGCGGACCCGTAGAGGCAATAGAGCTACCGCGTGGCTATAAATTAGAATGGGGCGGCGAGTATGAGTNAAGCCGCTATATTTGGTTCATTACCGCTGGGTTATTTAGCGATGTTTGCGGTAACCGTACTGCTGTTCAATTCACTTAAACAGCCTTTAGTTATTTGGGCTACAGTGCCACTTGCCATTATTGGTGTGAGTGCGGGCATGTTAATAATGAATGCGCCATTTAGCTTTATGGCACTACTTGGATTACTAAGTTTAAGCGGGATGCTGATTAAAAACGGCATTGTGTTGGTCGATCAGATAAATCTTGAGCTTCGCGATGGTAAATCGCCTTATCAAGCTGTGTTTGAATCTGGCGTCAGCCGTGTACGCCCTGTAGCCATGGCGGCTATNTATTACCACCATTTTAGGTATGATCCCGCTGTTGTTTGACGTGTTCTTCCAGTCAATGGCGGTAACTATTATGTTTGGTTTAGGTTTTGCAACCATACTTACGCTTATTGTAGTGCCTGTGCTTTATACTGTTGTATTTAGAATAGACTACGAGCCTAGAAAGTAATTTAAAAGCCTTACAGGACGTTTAAAACGCAGCTTACCTCACAGTAGCTGCGTTTTTTATTATTTAAACCGAGGTTAAAGATGAACTTAATAAACTAGGTTGTATATGTATTCTCTTTGGCTATTTTCGCTTTATAACCGACGAAAATGGCAATGTAGATTTAAACAACTACCGTTTCACGGGCGGTATTACACTGGTAATAACAGGTACGTTTGACGGTACTTACGATTTAATTAAACGGCTACACTCTAAAAACAGCGTATCTACATTAGCCGTTTATTTAGAGCTTTTTTTACTTTATATTGGCGTTGTGTTTTATAAATAACCCCTCAAATGACAGCAAAACAACTTTTTAGAATAATAATTACCGCTAGTTTACTATTCCCACCCCTATTTTTTATTGCTTGGGATGAAAATCTCGATCCCCCCTTTATTGCCAATACCGCTTATGATTTTTTAACACATAAGCTGCTTCCTGTTTTGTCAGTAATAATTAGTATTGCAGGGGGGATGTACGGATACAAAAAGTACAACGCATGCATAACGTTTAAATCAAATTTTAAAGACTACTTAGAGGATGATGGGAAGCTTAGGGGCTGGCTGGGTATTTTGTTTATACCGGTTTTAGTTTATTTATGGCTGTGGGCTAGTTTTTGTATTTCAGTAAAGTTATGGACGTATTATTATAGCGACAATAGCTGGCAGCAAGAGTACCAGCTACTGGCTGTAGAGGCGTGTCCGAGTGATTACGAATACAGCTGCGCAAAACTGGTTGTGCTTGATTTACAAACTTACAGAAAGCGCTCTTTTAGGTGGTATTTAGATAAACCAGCATTAAAGCGGCTAAAAAATGAGAAAATAAACATCGTGGGCGTTAAAAGCCCACTCGGTAACGTTGTACATCAAATACAATGGTAAGTGCGCACGCTATTTTTTTAAACTTAATGTGCCAGATGAACGCGCTTTACCGTTTGCTGGCTTTTTGTTGTTTGCACTTTTGCTATCGCCTTGCGTATTTTTGCTAGCGCCCCCTTTACCTACATAGGTGGTTGAGCGCTTTTGAAAAGGGGTATTACTTCTTTGAGTGCGAGTGCCTCGCTCATTATTAAAGGCGCGTGGGTTTTCACCCTGAAAATCACGCTTTTTAGGCTCGCCTTTGTTATTGGCATTTTGCTTATTGGTATCAACCGAGTGCTCTTGCGTTTTACCCGAATCAGCAATGGAGTCATTAATTTGCGCCATTTCTACGTCGGTTAAATGTCGCCACTGGCCTACTTTTAAGCCCTTTAACGTTACATTCATAATGCGGGTACGTTTAAGGGTCACAACTTCATAACCTAGGTATTCACACATACGACGAATTTGGCGGTTTAACCCCTGCGTAAGCACTATTTTGAATTCTTGCGGAGCTGTTTGTGTCACTTTACATTTTTTTGTAACGGTATCTAAAATAGGAATACCGTTGGCCATTTTGCTCACAAATTGGCGATTGAGTGGTTTATCAACTGTCACCACGTATTCTTTTTCGTGGTTATTACCCGCTCGCAAAATTTTATTAACGATATCGCCTTCGTTAGTTAAAAAAATCAATCCTTCTGAAGGTCTATCTAAACGGCCGATAGGAAATATACGGGTGGGATAATTAACGGCTTTGACAATATTACTTTGAATTTTACTCTCGGTGGTACAGGTAATACCCACTGGCTTATTATACGCAATGTACACGCGTTTTGGTTTTTCGCGCAGCGGTTTTCCATCTACTAAAACAGTATCGGTATCAGCCACTTTTACGCCCATTTCAGGCGTATTACCATTAACTGTTACACGACCTTGCTCAATATATTTATCGGCTTCACGGCGTGAACAAAAACCTGTTTCACTAATAAATTTATTTAAACGTTTTAATTCGGTCATGGCACTTAATGGTCCTAATTTTAAAGGCGACTAGTGTAAACCACACGCCATTATTTTTCGCCCCTAATTTAAACCTTTACGCATTAATTTTTGCAATTTTTGCTTGAGTTAACCTGCGCCAAACATATTCCAGTGGCCCTTGCTCATAATAGCGACAATATAAAGCAGTAAACAATAGCTGCACGCTAACTAGGCCAGTCGCGATTATCCAATAGTCTATTCGGTTAAAACTTAATACCCACTGCGGATACAACACTTTATAAAGCAATAGCTGCATCAGTGTTTGGCATATATATAAGGTAAAGGCTAAACGCCCAGCTTGCTGAATAAGCCGACCCACATGGGCACTGTTATTGCAAAATTTAACGATGAGATGAATATAAAATCCAGCCATGAACAATGCGGCAAAGGTATTTATAAACTCTTGTATGGCGAACCCTGCTCCCCCTGTGAACTTTGACGCATAAAGCCTCATGCCTGAAAAAATAAAGGCGCCAGCTATACAAACAATAAGGTGCGGCTTAGTTAAACCTTTACTAAAAACCTCATTTTTATATAAATATATGCCAATCAGCATTAGCCCTACGCACAGCCACATGATCATGATAGGAACAGCTACCAGCATTAATACATTCATACCTAGATTACTCAAAAAGTAATCGCTGTAATACGGGCTATATAAATCGATATACTGTGCTGAATCACGATAAACGACCTCATCTGGTGCACTAAAGAGCACCAACCCCGTGGCTACACAACCAATTAAAAGAAACTCCCCAGCCCTTTTTACAAGCAGTTGGTTATTACTTTGCAAATATTTTAGAACAAACCAGCCAGATACACCGTACAAAAATAAAATGTCGCCAGCCCAAAGTAAAAAACCATGTACCAAACCAAAAATGATAAGCCAATGCAATCGCGCTTTTAAAGGCGCTGTTGATTTAACTTTTTGCCATTGAATATAAAGCCCTGCCCCAAACAGTAAGCTAAACAGCGTTCTAAATCGGCCATCAACAAAAAAAGTACTCACAGCATGGATAAGGGTGTCGCTAAAAGGCGGGGTAGATAAAGGAATATAGCTATAATCCATTAAGCCAAACGCATAGCCATTCATATACACTAAGCAAAGCACGGCAATGCCGCGAATAAAGTCCATATTATAATTTCGCATAATGAGCGGTTACTGTCCTTTAACTATTATTTTTATAATTATCTGCCCAATCTACGGCTTGATTATATAACCCTGGCAGCACATCACTTTTAACATTAAGTAATATAACGGCTTTTTCTAATGTCCACCAGCTACCTGTTTCGTACGCTTGTACTACATTTAAAATATAATATAGGGTGTTTTTTTCGTTTAATAATGCCGCTTTAATATCATCAGGAAAAGGTAATTTTTCGACTAATAAACTCATAGGTTGATCGAGTATGGCATCTAGTAACGAAAACAAGCCGGTTAAAAACGCCTCACCCGCCAACGATTTAGACACCTGCTTTGCTATTAGCTCACAAAAGCGTGCTCTAACTACACACACTTGCATTAGTTCTGCTGGCTTTTTACCCGCGGTGTGCGCGGTAACAATTAAACTAACAAACTTTTTTAAACGCTCATGCCCTAAATACACTAACGCCTGCTTAATAGATGATATTTTACTCTGAATAGGAAAAACACCGCTGTTAATTAGCCGCATAAGCTTATAAGCCAAGGCCGCATCGGCTTCAAATAACGCACTAATTTGCTTTATATCTGGGCTTGGTTTCATTACTTGCGCGTAAATAGCCACAACTAACGCATAGTTATAATCAATGTCTTGCTGTTCGTGCATTGTGGGCTTGGCAAAAAAGTAGCCTTGAAAGTAATCAAACCCCATTTTATGTGCTTGGTGATAATCGGCTTGGGTTTCTATTTTTTCTGCTAATATTTTTATTTTTTTATGCTGTTTTAGTTTTTCTACAATCTCAGCAATATCTGATAAAGGCGTTTGCGCAATATCAAACTTTACTAGCTTAATAAACTTTAAAAATCGCTCCCATTGCTCGTTATAAACAAAGTCATCTAATGCGAGTTTATAGTTTTTATGAAAAAGCTCTCTGCAAAGCTGATAGTTATCGTCGGTGGGTTCAATGGTTTCTAATAGCTCAATGACCACATCTTTGCAGGGTAAAAAGTCACATAAATTGTGCTTTAAAGAGTCTGGGCCTATATTTATCAGTGCCGTTTTACCTGAGGTGATGTGGCGTGTGCCTAAATTAAGCTGGTTTTCCATTATTAGGCGAGCAGTTGCTTGACCTTCTTCTATATCGGGAAAAAAGTTTTCAGCACTATTACGAAATAAAAGCTCGTAAGCAACTACATTTTGCTTACGATTGAATATTGCTTGCCTTGCAACAAATACAGACACATTACCTACTTCTTATTTTTATACTCAAACTAAGTAATTAATAGCGTAAATAGGTATAAATGTCACTTCTGCTGCGTTTAATTTTAATGATTTAGCAATACATGCTTGAAATATAATCAGCAGCGACCGTTTCCCACGAAAAACGTGCTCCTTTAGCATTAGCTGTAATGTTACTCCATTGCTTAGGATTTTGCTGTTTTAGCGTAAGGGTTTCAGTCAAGCATGTCATTAACCCATCAACTTGTTCATTCAACGAGCCGCCAGAAAATGCAAAGCCATTGTTGTTGTGGCTTACGGTGTCTTTTAAACCGCCAACACTGTGTACTAAACAAGGTTGCCCTGCGCGCATAGCAAGCATTTGACTAATTCCGCATGGCTCAAACGAGCTTGGCATTAAAAATAAATCCCCTAGCTCATATAGGCTATCGCCAATACCTTGCCCATAACCTTTTAAAAACAATAAGTTTGCATTGCGTGCCATGGCCTTGGTGAAAATGCTTTCAAGGGCTTTGTCACCAGAGCCTAAAATAATAAGACGACCATTAAAACGGTTAATTATTTCACACACGTTGTCAAGCGCTAATGCATTACCGTATTGTTGGCAAAGTAATAACACCTTTTGCTCGGTCAGCCTGCCAACACTTGTTACGAGGGGCCCATCTATTGGCGTGTTTTTAAACTGCAGCATGCGCTGATGCGCCACATAGTAGCTCGTTTCAAGCTGCTCATGTTTTGCCATCCAGTTAAATAAAGTATGTTCAATACGCTCATACAAGAGAGATAAAGTAACCTGCTCAGGGTTTTTCTCAGGGTATTCACAGCCATTTAATATTCCCACCACCTTGCCTTGAGCCGATTGATTTTGTAAATCAAGCTCTAAGCCTTCTCCACCAAAAAAACCTTGCTGATAATTACTCGGCTTTAGTACCTCGGTACTGTAAGTAGGTGAGACTAAATGAACTTTATCTGCCAAATTTATAGCACTGCGCATAGGATTAAAACAGTGTGGGTAACGAGGGTCACACAAATGTTGCCCGTTATAACCTAACGAAGGAAACCAAGCCTCTAAACTCGAGTCGTCGTGTTTAAAAGGCCTGATCCCTTGCAGTGCTAAATTATGAACTGTATAGGCAATATGTAAATTAGCGAGGGTATCGTAGCGTTTATCAAATTTTAATAATACGGCGACACACGCGCTATGCCAATCATGTAGATGCAGTGCTTGAGGGCGCGTTATTAAACCCTGTAGCAGCGCTTCACATAGAGCGGCACTAAATAATGCATATTTTGTTGCATCAGTAGCAAAAGGTCGCCCGGGTTCGTCATTGCAATACACCGAACCCGATTGGCTAAACAATGGGTGCGAAATAACAAATTGATTAATGTGTGTGTTGTCATCACTTATTTTAAATAAAGATAATACCTGTGGCTGCGCTCTAAATATAACAGTGACATCACCTATATATTCACGTTGCAGTTGCTCAAACCCATAATCAGGAATAACAACATCTACGCTCACGCCTTGTGCTGCTAGTGCTTTTGGAGCATCTCTGACTACATCTGCTACCCCGCCCACTTTAGCGTTTGGTAAAGCATCGTTTTCTGCGGCAACCATTAATACATGCATTTATTTACTACTTCCTTAACCTTTGTTATTCGCATCCGATTTTAAGCGAACTTTTTATTTTCGTGTGCTTGACGTTCAAGCTTTTTAGCAAGTTCCGTGAGCATATCACGGGTGACTAATACGATGCCTTTTTTAGATACCCTAAAGCCATTTTCTTCATCGGCTTTTCTATCGTAGCCAATTTCAAGCCCTGCGGGTATTTCACANTGGCTCGCTTAATTTTACAATGACGATTAATGAGAGCCCCGGGTAAAATTACTGATTGCTCTATTTCGCAAAATGAACGCACGTGCACGTTTGAAAACAGCAGTGATTTTCTAACTACTGAGCCCGATACAATACACCCTCCTGATACCGTTGAGTCTACCGCCATACCGCGTCTATCTTCATCATCAAAAATAAACTTAGCCGGTGGCAACTGCTCTTGATAGGTCCAAATCGGCCAGGTTGGATCGTATAGATCTAGCTGTGGCTCGGGCATTACCAATTCCATATTGGCTTCCCAAAACGAGTCTAACGTTCCTACATCGCGCCAATAAGGTTGCCCTTCTTGCATGGGATCTCTAAACGGAAACGCATACACACTGTGCTCTTCTATAATTGCCGGAATAATATCGTGCCCAAAGTCGCGGCCAGAACCTTCATTTTCAGCATCTTTTTTTAGCTGCTCAAATAAAAACTCAGTATTAAACACATAGTTGCCCATAGAGGCTAAGCAGGTACCTGGCTTACCAGGGACTGAGCTGGGGATCGAAGGCTTTTCATCAAAGCGACATACCCGATTTTTTTCATCAACAGTCATTACCCCAAAGGTATCTGCAGCCTCTTCAACAGGTACTTCAAGGCAACATACAGTCATGTCGGCGCCTTTTTGCACATGCTCGGCTAATAGAGCGCCGTAATCCATTCGATAAACGTGATCGCCTGACAAAATCATCACATATTTTGGCAGTTCGTGGCGAATAATATCCATGTTTTGAAAAACCGCATCGGCAGTTCCACAATACCACTCATCACCATTACGCTGAGATGCGGGTAAAATTTCAACCGACTCCCCCAGCTCCTTTTTAAAATGGCCCCAGGCGCGATTAACATGGCGAATCAAAGAGTGCGATTTATATTGTGTGGCTATGCCTACACGCCTCACACCCGAATTGATACAATTTGATAATGGAAAATCGATAATACGGTGCTTACCGCCAAAATAAACAGCGGGCTTTGCGCGCCAATCTGTCAATTCGTGTAAGCGTGAGCCGCGTCCACCAGCCAGTATTAACGCGTACGTATCTCGGGTTAAGCTACTTATGTAACGATTTGCATAACTAGGCATAATACTCTCTCCGTTTAGTCTGTGCTCTTAGTGGCATGGCTCGTAGTTGCGTGTAAGTCTGTTTCACTAATAGTTAGGGGGGTTAGGTGCCAAATATCTTCACTGTATTGGCTTATGGTTCTATCGCTTGAAAATATGCCGCTTGCGGCCGTATTTAAAATACTCATTTGCGTCCAATGCGTTTGGTCTTGATACGCAGCCTCTACCTGCTTTTGCGCTGCCACATAGCTTTCAAAGTCATGTGCAACCAACCACGGATCGTGAGGGCTTTTAATAGCATTGATAATGTCGTCAAATAAATTGGGCTCAAACAGGTTAAATTGCCCGCTTTCGAGTAACTGCATTACGTGGCTTAGGTCGCTGTTTTGCTCTATTAAATGAGAAGGGTTATATCGCGATTTAATATCATCAATTTGATGAGCCTGCGCACCAAACAAAAAGAAGTTATCAGCGCCAACAGCGTCTCTAATTTCAATATTCGCCCCATCTAACGTACCAATAGTAAGCGCACCATTCATCATAAACTTCATGTTACCGGTGCCTGATGCTTCTTTACCTGCGGTCGATACTTGCTCTGATAAATCGGTTGCAGGGCAAATAGTTTCCATGGCGGTTACATTATAATTTGGCAAAAACGCAACTCGTAAATAAGGCGCTGCAAGTGGGTCTTTATTAATAACCTCAGCTACGTTATTAATTAGCTTAATTATTTTTTTAGCCATGTAATAACCAGGGGCGGCTTTACCCCCTAGTAGCACACAACGTGGTACTAAGTTTGTGGTATCGCCTCGGCGTATACGGTCATATAAATGAATAACATGAAGTACATTTAATAACTGGCGTTTGTATTCGTGAATACGTTTAACTTGTACGTCAAACATCATCTCTACATCAAAATCAACACCACAGCGCTCTTTCACTAAATCGACGAGACGTTGTTTATTTTCGCGTTTAACATTTTGCCATTGCTGATGAAACGCAGTGTCGTCGAAGTAGCGGCGTAATTGGCTTATATCTGCAAAATCGCTAACCCATTTTGAGCCAATTTTTTCTGTAATTAAATGACTCAAGGCCGGGTTGCAGTGTGCTAACCAACGCCTTGGGGTAACCCCGTTGGTTTTATTATTAAACTTGTTAGGCCAAAGCTCGTAAAAGGTTTTAAATAGCCCTTCTTTTAAAAGTTGGGTATGTAGTGCGGCCACACCATTTACCGAATAGCTACCCACAATCGCTAAATAAGCCATGCGTATTTGCGGCACGTCGCCTTCTTCAATTAACGAAAGCGCACGCTGTTTACTTGCATCGCCTGGCCAATGCTGAGCCACTTGCGCTAAAAAGCGGGCGTTTATTTCATAAATAATTTCTAAAATTCGCGGCAATAGTTTTGCAAAAAGCGGCACTGACCACTTTTCTAATGCCTCTGGCAATAGCGTGTGGTTAGTGTAAGCCATTGTGCTGGTTGTAATTTCCCACGCGTTATCCCAATCAAGCTCGTAATCATCAACTAAAATGCGCATTAACTCTGCCACGGCAATACTTGGGTGCGTATCGTTTAATTGAAATACATGATGTGCAGCAAAGTCACTAAAGTCTTCGCCGTACTGTTCAACCCATTGCGATACTATATCTTGAATACTCGCTGATGATAAAAAGTACTGTTGGCGCAATCTAAGCTCTTTACCATTTTCGCTGCTGTCATTTGGGTAAAGCACCATTGTAATTTGTTCTGCTAGGTTTTTTTGCGCTACCGCTTCTGAATAACTCCCCGCGTTAAACTCGGTTAAATTAAATTCGTCGGTCGCTTCTGATTTCCATAGCCTTAGCGTATTAACAATGTCGTTTTTATAACCAGGAATAGGCACATCATATGGCACAGCTAATACGTCGTGACAACCAACCCATTGACGGTGTTCGCGCCCATGTTTGTCGGTATAACTTTGTACGTGCCCAAAAAACTTCACTCGTTGTGATTGCTCAGGCGCGGCAAGCTCCCACGGGTGCCCCTCACGAAGCCAGTTATCGGGTTGCTCAACTTGGTGACCATTTTTTAATGATTGGTTAAACATACCGTATTCGTAGCGAATACCGTAACCAACCACGGGAAGCGCAAGGCTTGCACAGCTATCTAAAAAGCAGGCAGCTAAACGCCCAAGGCCACCATTACCTAGCCCTGCATCGTGCTCTGCCTGGGCTACGGTTTCAATTGTGGTGCAATACTCTTGCAGTGCACTGGAGACTTGTTCGTCTAAGTCGAGATTTAAAATTGCATTACCAAGTGCTCTACCCATTAAAAATTCTAGCGATAGGTAAGCTGTTTTACGGCGTTTTTCTTCCTTGATTTGTTGTTTGGTTTCTCTGCAACGTGCAACAAGCCGATCTCTGATTGTCAGCGCAAGCGCATGATATAAATACAGTTGCGACTCACCCACTTTGTCACGCCCTAAACTGTAATAAAAGTGCCGAGTTAAATCATCTTTTAAAGTGCTTTCATCAATTACAGGGCCTTCTTGCCACCCTTTTACCACACACACATTTTCGTCTTGCTTAGACATGACCATCGTCCTCTAAATTTGCACTAAAAACCCAGCTGCTTTGTGCTGAAATTTCGACTATTGCATCCTCTTTACTACTCACCGATGCGTTATGTACACTTGATAAAACCATGTCCCATTGCGCCGCGATAGGCGATGGGGGTAACTTACAAAAAACTGTTTTTTTACTCGCATTTAAAATGATTAATAAGGCGTATTTATTTTGCTTATCTAACAAGCTATACATTAAAAACTGGCGCTGTGGCTCGTGCCAATGCTCGTTGGTCATTTTTACGCCTTGCTCGGTAAACCATTTAACCGTAAAGCGCTCGTCTATATCTTCTGAAAACACACTGTGTTTAAACGCACTGTGACCACGTCTTATTTTTAGTGCATCGTCAATAAATCGGGTTAGTGAATGATTTAGCTGTGAGTCTTTCCATGCCAACCAACTGGTGCGGTTATTTTGACAATACGCATTATTATTGCCCCCTTGCGAGTGACCCATTTCACTGCCTGAGGCAATCATAGGCACCCCTTTTGAGAGTATTAGCGTAAGTAAAAAGTTCTTTTGTTGCTGCAGCCTTAGGGCAATAATTTTGGCATCATTAGTAAATCCTTCAACACCACAATTGGTGGAGTGATTAGCGCTGTGGCCATCGCGATTTTGCTCGCCATTCGCTTCATTATGTTTATGCTCATAACTCACCAAATCGGCAAGCGTAAAACCATCATGGCTGGTAATAAAATTAATACTGTTTAGCGGCCCGCGCTGGCTGTGCTCAAAAATATCAAATGAGCCATGAATACGTTTTGCTACATTTGCAATAACGCCTTCTTCGCTTTGCCAAAATCGGCGTATGACATCTCTGTATTGGTCATTCCACTCTCGCCAAGGTGCAGCAAAAGCCCCCAGTTGATAACCTCCTGGCCCTATATCCCAGGGCTCACTAATAAGCTTTACACGACTTAATACAGGGTCTTGCTCAATGGCTTGAAAAAACGCATGGGCGCTATTAAAACCATGGGCATTTCGGCCTAAAATGGTGGCTAAATCAAACCTAAATCCGTCTACTCCCATTACTTGCACCCAATAACGTAAGCTATCAAGTACCAGCTTTAAGGTTTTAGGATGATCAATATTAATGGTGTTACCGCAGCCTGTATCGTTTATATACACCTGAGGCTTATCAGCCACCGTCCGGTAATAAGCTAGGTTATCTAGCCCTCTGAGCGATAAAATCGGCCCATCGGCGCCCGCTTCTGCGGTGTGGTTATAAACCACATCTAAAATAACCTCTATATCTGCTTTATGAAGCTCGCTAACCATGCGCTTAAATTCGTTAATGTCATCATCAACTAAATAATCTTTATGCGGGGTAAAAAAGTTGAGCGTGTTGTAGCCCCAATAATTTTGCAGCCCTTTTGCTGTTAAAAACTGCTCACTTATAAAAGCATGCACAGGGAGCAGCTCTAGTGCGGTAACCCCTAAATTATGCAAATGCTCAATAAAGCTAGGGTGGCTTAAACCTAAAAACTTGCCTTGTAAATTTTTAGGGATATTAGGGTGTCGGCACGTGGCGCCTTTTACATGGCATTCATAAATAACGGTATTAGACCAGCTATGGTTTGGCTTTTTATGTTTATAAGGCTGGCTATTAATAACCCGTGATTTAGGTATATCAATGGCATTATTAACGGTGCTTTTCGTGCCAATAGGCATTTGCCCATAGTGGCGCTCACTCCATGTAAATTCGCCAAATAAGTCTTTTGCATAAGGGTCTATCAGCAACTTGTGCTCGTTAAACAGCAGACCTTTTTCAGGACTGTACTCCCCTTCTACGCGATAACCATATAATGCGCCTTCGGCTAAGGGCGCTACATGGGCTGTCCATATACCGCCTTCGTTGATATGCATGGTTACTTTTAATATTTCAGAGTGCCCACTTTTATCAAATAAGCACACATAAGCTTGTGTTGCTTTAGGTGCGTACAAGCTAAAGTTAACGCCGCCACTGCTAATAGTTGCGCCAAGTGGATGTGGTTGCCCATGTGAAACCTCAAATCGATTACTCATCTTCAACCTTTTGTAAATAAATAGTCGTTAACCCGCCCATTGCAATTTTAATGCTATGCGAAAAGCCATGAGCGCTTGCCTTAACGCTACTAACCGTGGCGTTTTTGTTTGCTGTTACTTTAATACCTGAGCCAAAAAAAGCGTCATCATCGGTGTTTAAAATAACCTTATACTTACCCGCTGCGGGTACCCCAATTTCATACTCTTGATAAGAAACAGGCGTAAAGTTTGCTACTACTACAATAAAGTCGTGGGCATTTTTAGCATAACGTACAAAACTAAATATACTTTGCTCGTTATTGTTGTTATCTATCCATTCAAAACCCGCAGGGCTTGAGTCCAGTTCATACAGTGCAGGCGACTTTTTATAAACAGTATTAAGCGCTTGTACAGTGTTTTGTATACCGCGGTGGCTTTTATGCTCTAGCAAATGCCAATCAATAGAATGATTGTGATCCCACTCTTTTCGCTGTGCTATTTCGCCGCCCATAAACAACAGCTTTTTACCTGGGTGCGCCCACATAAATGCGTAATACGCACGTAAATTCGCAAATTTTTGCCAATCATCACCGGGCATTTTTTCAATTAATGAGCCTTTACCATGTACAACTTCGTCATGACTTAGCGGTAAAATGTAATTTTCGCTAAATGCGTACACCATAGAAAACGTCATTTCGTGATGATGATGCTGCCTATAAAGCGGATCATGTTGCATGTAATGAAGGCTGTCGTTCATCCACCCCATATTCCATTTGTAGCCAAAACCTAAGCCATTGTGATCAACACTTTGAGTGACCCCCGGCCACGCGGTCGACTCTTCAGCCACCATCATAATGCCCAAATTATTTTTATAACTACGCAAATTTACCTGCTTTAAGCACTCAATAGCGCCTAGGTTTTCTCGCCCACCATAACAATTGGCAACCCATTCACCTTCTTTGCGGCTGTAATCTAAATAAAGCATTGAAGCCACCGCATCTACGCGCAGTCCATCAAGGCCAAATTGCTCTAGCCAATACATCGCATTAGAGATTAAAAAGCTTTTAACCTCCGGGCGGTCGTAATTATAAATATAGGTATTCCAATCAGGATGAAAGCCTTGCCGAATATCGGCATGTTCAAATAAATGCGTGCCGTCAAAGTGGTGTAAACCATGAGGATCACTAGGAAAATGCCCAGGCACCCAATCAAGTAGCACGCCTAAGTTTGCTTTGTGGCACTGCTGAACAAAGTATTTAAAACTGCTGTAATCACCAAAGCGACTAGTTGGTGCAAACAACCCCACCGGCTGGTAACCCCAAGAGCCATCAAACGGATATTCACTTATTGGCATTAATTGAATATGCGTAAAGCCCATTTCAAGCGTGTAATTAACCAGTTTGTCGGCAAGTTCGCTATAGCTTAAATAGCGGTTTTCCTCAGCCCTTTGCCATGACCCTAAGTGCACTTCGTAAATACTTATGGGCGCGTCTATATGGTTACGCTTTTGACGATTTTTAAGCTCGCTATCACTGAGCGAAATAGCCGTTGCTTGCTGTTGTAACACACTGGCTGTACCCGGAGCTTGCTGCATTTTAAAGGCAAACGGATCTGCTTTTTCAAGCACATCGCCTTGCTGTGTCACAATAGAAAATTTATAACAGGTATCGGGCTGAAGCCCTGCGATAAAAAGCTCCCACACACCACATGCAGGATGAAAGCGCATATAATGACGATTAGCTTGCCAAAGGTTAAATTCGCCAATAACAGATACACTGGCTGCATTTGGCGCCCACACACAAAAACGCACTCCATCAACCCCTTGTTGGTTAATAAAGTGTGCGCCTAAATGTTTATATGCATGCTCTAAACTGCCTTCGTTAAATAAATACATTGCATCTATATCTAGGCTGCTTGCAAAGCTATATTCATCGTAAAAACATAATGCTGAGTTTGCATATTCAACGTTGCAGTTATAAGGCTGGGAGGGCATTTCGTTGCTTGTTGCAATAAATAAATCGCTACTGTTATAACGCTTAGCAATAACTTTTTTATCATTAATAATAATATTTACATTTTTAGCCGCGGGTAAATACACGCGTATTTCGTAGCCATTTTTATAAGCATGTGCCCCTAAAAAGCTAAAAGGGTCTTTAAATCTGCCGCCTTGAAGTGCAGTTACCTGTGCGTCGTAATGGGTCTGTAATGAATCCTTTGGTGCGGTACTACTCATATCCTTTCCTTATTGAATTAACTGCAGCCAAGGTACTGGCATTATTTTTAAAAATAGCGTTGCTTGAATGAGTTAAAACACGGCGCCAATTTGGGTATTCGGTATTAGTACCGGGTATATTCACCGGATACGTTTGTTTATCTAAATCATCAAGCTGAAGTGCAAATAAACGGGTCTCACTGTGTGCAAGTGCTTTGGCAAGTTCACCGTAAACGCACATAGCATCGCTAGTTTCGCTAAGTTGCTCTGCGCTATGTAACTGTATAAAACGCAGTAATCGTTGTTTTTCTTGTTGTCTTTCGTGCAATTGCTGTTGGTACTGCTGATCATCAATAAGCTGATACTGACGTTTAATATCTAAATCATCTGTTTGCCACCAGCCGCAAAATGGTGGTACGTCATGATTCGCTATCATAATTAAACAATGCTTAGGTAATTCTTGTAACGGTAAAAACTCGCCATCATGTTGTTTTTCAAAATAAAATAAGCTATTTGAATAAATACCACTTACAGCAAGTGCGTGTTTTACCTCGGGCGGGACTATGCCTAAGTCTTCTCCTATTACTATGCACTGATTAAGGTGAGACTCTATTTTTAAAATAGCCAATAAGTGCTCGAAAGGGTAATAAACATAACAGCCATCTTGTGTATGGTTATTTTCAAAGCACCACCATAAGCGCCTTAGTGCCATAACATGATCAATGCGCAAACCGCCAACGCCTTGCATGTTTGCGCTAATAAGTGATCGATAAAAGGCAAAGTGATCATTTTTTAATTGTTGCGGGTTAAGCGCAGGCAGCCCCCAATTTTGCCCTGCTTGCGCCCAAGGGTCTGGCGGTGCGCCAACATTGGCATTATCACTAAAAAGTGATTGCTGAGATTGATACTCAACGCCATCACCTGCACAACCAACAGCAAGGTCATTAATTAAACCTATTGCCATGCCTTTATTTAAACAGTGCTGCTGACAATGGCTTAATTGTAATTTAGCCTGCCATTGTAAGTAGTAATCAAAGGTAGGATTGGCTGAATTTAGCGTAGTTAGGGTCTGGGCGTTTTGTTTGCAAAACTGGGCAAACTCATCGCGTCGTGAAGCGCTGGCATGTGCTTCAAAATGACTAAATAGCGCTTTAAATAATGCATATTTAACGGCACTTACTTTTTCATAATTTATAAACTGTTCATTGCTGTTAAAAAGCGCTTTTACCTCATCACTGTGTAACAAAGCATCTAATTGTGGATTGTTTTTAGCATCAGCTGATAGTTCAACACAAATGTACAAAGGATTTAATAACGCACGGCTATTAGGGCTATAGGGACTGGCTCGCTCACTTTGCTGTGCAAACAGCAAATGTAATGGGTTGAGTAATATGTAGTCCATGTGTTGCTGTGCACATAAGTCACATAGCTCTAGTAAATCATTAAAATCCCCTACACCTAGGCCTGCTTTGTTTTTAACTGTGTACAACTGCAGCGAAAGCCCAGTGCGCTTAGTATCATCTACTTGAAAAACTTTTTCTGGGGTGGCCCACAATTGAATCTCTTTGCTTTGCTCCCCTACACTAACCAGCGCCTGATGATAACCTACCGGAATAGCCCCTAACGGCACTGCTACTTCAATATAACGCACGCCATGTACATAGTAATCGCCAGTGATGGCCAAATTATGTAAATTAGCACGCTCATAGGTAACGTTTAACTTTGGCAACGTTATCGCAACAGGTAAATCACGTTGACGCTCATCTATGCGAATATAAAAAAGGTTATCAGTTAAATTCACTAAGCTGGTATCGGGTGCTAACTCTAACCAAGGCGCAACATCTAATTGATAATTAAGCTGTGCTATTTGGTGTTCATCTTCGGTATTTACACCACAACATTGTAAGGCACGTTTGCGCGTGCCTTCGCTAAATATAACCTGCTCGCCCGTGTATTTAGTAAACTCATAACCGATACCGTGCAGATAAAACAACTGCGAAAGTGCGTCCATTTACTCGCCTTAATTTATGCGTTGAGTGTTCACTATGCTATTTTCTGTGCCAAATGTATTAGGTAGGTAGTCATCTGCTTGGTGGTCGTTATCCCAAATATCACCATTAATTAAATAACGAAAATGAAACTGCTGATCAACTGGCAAGCGTTGCTTACATTTAAATACCCCTTCTTTTTTATTAAGCTTCATAGGCACCGGCTGCCAATCGGTAAATTCGCCAAGTAAACTTACTTGCTCTGCATCAGGGCGGGTAAACTCAAAGGTAACTTCAGCTTCATTTTTTGTTTTGAAAAAACGTTTATTCAACATAGTAGGCTCCAACTAAACCAAAATGGGTACTTAATCTTTGCCACAGGGCCGATACAACACTTTAAAGGGCGATGTGGGGTGCATTTAAACATCATTAAACGCGGGTAATTTAAACAAATTTTTATTTACGCATTATTACAGTGCAAAAAAGATTTTAGCTGCACATATAAGGTGCGATTACGATAAAAATTTTAGCTTATTAATGACAAACTAATGTACAGCAAGTATTAAACCAACTTAATCATTTTTCATTATTAATATATTGAGCAAAAAATCGTATAAAGGTTCACACTAACCTATAAAATTCTTTCGTTATCAGTGTGCTTAAGTAATAATACACAGCATCTTATGTCTCTGAAATACCAAAAATTTCATGTTGAAAAAAAGCATTTTATTTACTACGGTAATTGTATTTATTGCACTTGCCTCCTTTGTAAGCCTTTCTGTATATACCCTTTATAGTAAAAAGCAATTATCAGTAGACCCTAAATTAAAAGAAATTTCAGGCATTGAGTTTGATAAAAAAAAGCGTTTGTGGGCGATTAATGATGGCGGTGACGACCCAAAACTTTATCGCCTGGGCGAAGATGGCGCTATTGAAAAAGAAATCCTTGTTACGAATGCTAAAAATATAGACTGGGAAGACATGACGCAAAATAAATTTGGTCATTTTTTCTTAGGTGATTTTGGCAATAATAAAAACGACAGAAAGTGGTTAACTATCTATAAAATAGAAAACCCAATAGATATAAAAACAGAGACCACCGAAGCCGAAATTATTAAGTTTACCTATCCTGAAATGGATGGCACTCCCATTACTCCTAACAAACGCAACTTTGATTTAGAAGCCTTTGTAGAATACAAACGCCATTTATATTTATTTACCAAAAATAGAACCGAACCTTTCGATGGCATAACCAATGTTTATAAAGTGGGCGATCATGCAGCCAATTTTGATGCTCAGTTAATTGATTCATTTAAAACATGCACAACTCTAGAAAAACTCTGTTGGATCACATCCGCTGCTCTTAGCCCTGACAGGACTAAACTTGTGTTACTTGATTCTACAAGCATTTGGCTGTTCGAAAACTTTAAAGGCGACAAGTTTTTTTCTGGTGATGTGTCTCGAATCGATTTAGGTATTGTCACGCAAAAAGAAGCGATCACCTTTTATGATGATAATACACTTATTTTTACCGATGAAGAATTTAAAGGGCTGGTAGGAGGAAATGCTTACGTTATTAAATTAAATGAAGCACAAAAAACCGTTATCAGACAAGCGCCAAAGACTGCCGTAAATAAATAGCTACACAAAATTTTGCTATACACGCGGGCTTTAATAAGACGCTGCACACGCTATTAATTTAATGCGTTGTTATTAAATGAGTGCAGCGCTTTTTCTACATCAACTCCCAAAATAATAACGCCAATATGATCGCCCTTGGCATTTTTTATGGGTAGACTTAATTGCACCTGAAAATGATGTGTTGAGGCATCATATTCAACACTGTCAAAGCGATACGCTAAAGACTGCTGGTATACGAAGCTAAATTTATTCTCATCCCCTTGCCAATAATCGCTGGTGATTTTGCTTATAGCCACATTTTTACCTTGCTCATCTGTCACTATAATTTCGGTAATTATGCCTTTGAACTGCCTTTGCCATTGTTTTAAATATAATGAAGCATCAGTAAATAGCATATTTTTAGCTAAATCATGTTGATGTGTTTTAACTTCTTTTATCCAATGCTCGTCAGCGAGTTTAAGCGCTTTGTTAGTCAGCTTTATATGGTTACTTTGCGCTGCGGCATCGGTAATTATGGGCTGTGAAATTAACGCCTTTATTGGCTCTAACAATGTATTTAGTATTTGTACTTGTTCGCCCTGTGATAAATAAAACGGTGCAGGGGCACATTGAGGAATCGTTTCGTCGAATTTTTCTAAAAAAGAAGGGTGCGAATTAATAAGCTTATTAGCAGCAAAAACCCCTAGAGGCACATAACGATAAAATGAGCGCGGATAGGCAGATGCGTCAATACCTAAGTGATCGGCAGCATTATTAAAATCATCTAAATCAAGTAATACTTTGTCTACTCTATGATGGTGAAGTACGTTTACTATTTCTTCTAGCGAGTTTACTTCAACTAACGAGGTAATATTTTGCGTTTTAAACCAATTAGCCTGATAACTGCCATGGACCACGCCATAACGTAATTTTTTCGGGTCTTTATTAACGCTATCGGGGTGAGTAAACCAGTACCAATTTTCTAGGTAAATAGGTGATGACAACTTACCATACTGGCTCATCTCAGAGGTTAAATGCGTTGTAAAATACCCATCCAACCTATCTTGTTTTACCTCGCGACGAGCCCTCAGCCAAGGTAACGATTGCAACTCAAATGGCATGTCCATATTGTGTAAAATACATTGCACTTGGTTAACCGCATTATCTGGTGTTGTAAGCGATACATTGGTACCAAATTTTAAGGGTTCAGTTAAAGTTAAAAGTGCAAAAAATAACGTTGTGGGCATAATCCATTGCTAAATAATTGTGTTAATTACAATTAGTATAGTAAGGCTTTGCCAAAATATCTAACTTCGATAAAATTAAATATTAAGTTAAATCAATAGGTAACCTTTCGCTTCAGTAACACATAACTTTAACGCTTAAATTTTGTTTCTAAAATCACTGACGATGTTGTGCGCTCTACCCCATCTAAATTACCTATATCATCAAGTAAATGGCTTAGCTTTTCTAAGTTTTGCGCTTGCACTACAGCAATTAAATCAAACTCCCCACTTATGGCATAAAGCTGGGAAATAGCATCAATTTGTTTAAGTTCTAAATTGGTTTTAGTGGTGAGTTTTTGCATCACCTTTATAGATACATGAGCCGAGACCATACTGGTCAAATAGTCTTCACCGTAATCTACGCTATAGCCTTTTATAACTCCTGTTTCTTCAAGTTTTAACATACGGCTTTGCACGGTAGAGCGCGATAAATTAAGCATGCGTGCCAAGTCAGAAATACTGGCTCTTGCATTGGTTTTTAAAATTGAAAGTAGCTTTTCGTCTTGTGGAGTTATCATATTGCTTATTAATTTCGTTATTTTGACTTTTATTGTAATCATTTTTCACAAAATAGCACTGCAAATTTAACCTACAACCTTCGATAATAGTGCTTAATAACAAAAATTACCTAGCTGAGAAAACGCTAACGTTTTTATTTTGCTAATCTTTATTCAATATTCACAATTTTTAGGTGTACATAATGCAAGTAACAAGAGACTTATTTAACGATGTAATGGTGCCAAACTACAATCCGTCGGCAGTTATTCCAGTGCGCGGCGAAGGCTCACGTGTGTGGGATCAAAATAACAATGAGTTTATTGATTTTGCAGGCGGTATTGCCGTTAATTGTTTAGGCCACTGTCACCCAGCGCTTGTATCTGCTTTAAAAGAGCAAGGCGAAAAAATTTGGCACTTATCAAATGTAATGACTAATGAGCCAGCCCTGCGTTTAGCACAAAAAATGGTTGAAGCGACATTTGCAGATAAAGTGTATTTTGCAAACTCAGGCGCAGAAGCCAACGAAGCGGCTCTTAAGCTTGCTCGTCGTTTTGCACTTGACGAACACGGCGAAGAAAAATCGCAAATTATTGCCTTTAATAAAGGGTTTCACGGCCGTACATTTTTTACTGTAACGGTGGGCGGACAAGCTGCTTACTCTGATGGCTTTGGCCCTAAACCTGGCGACATTATGCATTGTGATTATAACGATATTGCAGCATTTGAAGCACTTATCAGTGATAAAACATGTGCCGTAATGATGGAGCCACTACAAGGTGAAGGCGGCATTATTTCACCTACCGACGAATTTGCTAAAAAAGTACGCGAGTTATGTACCAAGCACAATGCACTGCTAATTTTTGATGAAGTACAAACAGGCGTTGGCCGCACTGGCGATTTATACGCTTACGAAGGTTTAGGTGTAGTGCCCGATATTTTAACGACAGCTAAAGCGTTAGGCGGTGGTTTTCCTATTGGCGCTATGATCACTCGTACTCATATCGCAGAGCACTTAAAAGTTGGTACGCACGGCTCTACGTACGGTGGTAACCCACTAGCTTGTGCAGTAGCAGAAGCTGCATTTGACACCGTAAACACACCGGATGTACTCAACGGCGTTAAAGAGCGTGAACAACTATTTCGCGATGGTTTAAATGCAATAAACGAAAAATACAACGTATTTAGTGAAGTACGTGGTAAAGGTTTACTTATTGGTGCGGTATTAAACGATAAATTTGAAGGCCGTGCACGTGACTTTTTAGTTGCCAGTGCTAACAATGGTTTAATGAACCTTGTTGCAGGCATGAATGTTATTCGTTTTACCCCTTCTTTAGTTATTCCATTTGAAGATATTAAAGAAGGCCTAGCACGCTTTGAAAAAGCAGTAAGCGACGTAGTAAACGGCTAATTTAATTAAGCGCGCCTTAGGGCGCGCTGTTGGAGCAAGTAATAAATGCAAGTATTACGTCCTATTACCACTGAAGACTTTGCTGCACTTAAGCAAATTGCGATTGAATCGGGCCATGGGTTTACCTCACTTCCGGTGGACGACCAGCTATTAAAAGACAAAATAGACCGCGCCGAAAAAAGCTTTGCTAAAAATATCAATCAGCCGTTAGATGAAAGCTACCTATTTGTTTTAGAAGACAGTGAAACAGGTGAGGTCATTGGTACAACCGCCATAGAAGCCGCTGTTGGCTTATCGGTGCCGCTTTATCATTACCATTTAGGTAAAACAGTACACCACTCGCCTACACTTAATGTTTATAACACAGTTGATATTTTAAGCATGTGTAACGATTACACCGGATGCTCTGAAATATGTACTTTGTTTTTGCGCGAAAACAGCCGTAAAGGCTTAACCGGGCGCTTTTTATCACGCTCACGCTTTTTATTTATGGCGCAGCACAGCGAACGCTTTGCCGATACCGTGATTGCTGAAATGCGCGGTGTAAGCGACGAAGATGGTCATTCACCGTTTTGGCAGTGGCTGCAAGAGCACTTTTTTAGTATTGAGTTTCCCAAAGCCGATCATTTAGTGGGGCTTGGCGATAAAGTGTTTATTAGTGAGTTAATGCCTAAATACCCTATTTACGTCAATCTACTCAGTAAAAAAGCCCAAGCAGTGATTGGCAACGTGCATGAAAAAACTAAACCGGCACTTAAACTGCTCGAAAAAGAAGGTTTTGAGCACCGTGGCTATGTTGATTTGTTTGATGCAGGCCCAACGGTAGAAGCCAAGCTTGGTAATATTCGCAGTATTCGTGAATCACAAGTTTGCCCTATTACTATTGGCGAGCTGGAACATATTAGCCAGCACAGCTCAGATACTTTAGCCGTTTGCAATCAAGGTGTAAGTGGGTTTAGAGCAACCTTTACCCAGCACGCCCACTATGACCACGCTAAACACACATTAGTAATAAGCCAAGAAGTGGCTGATGCCCTTAATTTATCCCAAGGAGATGCAGCGCGTTTTTTCCGCCTGTAAAACAAATATGAACACACACCTTATAAATAACCAATGGCATTCAGGCCAAGGCCCCGCTTTTAGCTCTGTTAATCCGAGTAACGGCAAAGTTGTATGGCAAGGTAATGGCGCAACAGCTGAGCAAGTAGATGCTGCAATCAATGCAGCTAGAGCCGCACAAGTACAATGGGCAGATACGCCTATTGAGTCGCGTATAACCATACTTGAAAACTTTGTAGCACAATTAAAAGAGCACAGCGAAGAATTTGCAGCCATTATAGCGCGCGAAACCGGCAAGCCTCTTTGGGAAACACGCACAGAAGTAGGCGCTATGACAGGTAAAGTGGCCATTTCGATTAAAGCGTACAACGAGCGTACCGGCACCACTGAAAACCCAATGCCGGGTGCAAAAGCCTTTATACGCCATAAACCACACGGCGTTGTGGCTATATTTGGCCCGTATAACTTTCCTGGGCATTTACCTAATGGCCATATAGTCCCTGCTATTTTAGCGGGTAACACCGTGGTATTTAAACCGTCTGAGCTAACTCCTCACGTTGCTGAATTTACTTTATCACTTTGGTTAAAAGCAGGCTTACCAGCAGGTGTTATTAACCTAGTGCAAGGTGAAGTAGAAACAGGTAAAGCACTTGCTTCGCATCAAAACATAGACGGCTTATTTTTTACCGGCAGCTCAAACACCGGCCATTTATTACATAAACAGTTTGCAGGCCACCCAGGTAAAATATTAGCACTTGAAATGGGCGGTAATAACCCGTTAATCGTTAAAAATGTAGCCGATGTAAGCGCTGCAGTGCATGATATTATTCAATCGGGCTTTATTACTTCTGGCCAGCGATGCACTTGTGCACGCCGCGTGTTTATTGAAAAATCGCTCAATGGCGATGCCATTTTAGAAAAACTTATTAGCGCAACTAAAAACATTGTTGTTGATGACAGCTTTGCAAGCGATCAACCATTTATGGGCGCCATGATCAGCGAAAAAGCCGCCTTAGGCATGGTTGCAGCGCAAAATGAATTAGTTGCAAGTGGTGGCGAAATACTTGTTGAGCTTAAGCAGCTAAAAGCAGGCACTGGGTTTGTAAGCCCAGGTATTATTGATGTAACTAACATTACCAACATGGCCGATGAAGAACACTTTGGCCCGCTCATTAAAGTGTATCGCTACAACGACTTTGACAGCGCAATAGCAGAGGCTAATAACACCAACTTTGGTTTATCAGCAGGCTTACTTGGCGATAACGAAGATGATTACAGCCACTTTTTAAAACGCATTCGTGCCGGCATTGTCAATTGGAACCGCCCTATTACGGGTGCCTCTAGTGCAGCACCGTTTGGTGGCATAGGCGCAAGTGGTAACCACAGAGCCAGTGCGTATTATGCCGCTGATTATTGTGCCTACCCTGTAGCATCAGTTGAGGCCGATAAGGTAAACCTGCCACAAACTTTAGCGCCAGGCTTAGTAATTGAATAAGTGAATAACCCAATTTAAGGATTTAACATGCACACTAACGTAAATACATTATTTGAAAACCTATGGGATAACTATTTAGCAGTTACCCCCTCGGCAGATAAAATTCATGATTTATTAGGCTCAACGCAAAAAGATGACATTATTAACGACCATATTGCGCTGCGGACCTTTAATATTGAAAAAGTAGGCCTAGAAAAACTAGCCGCGCACTTTTTAGCACTTGGTTATACAGAGTGTGGTGAATACCACTTTGAAGCTAAAAAGCTCTATGCTAAACACTACGAGCATAGCGACCCTAAGCAACCTAAAGTATTTATTTCAGAGCTATTAGTTGAAAAGTGTTCACCAGAGTTACAAGCCATTGTGACAGATATGGTAGAGCAAATAGATGAAAACGCAGTAACTGCCGATAACTTTTTATACTCAGGTACCCATTGGCAAGTAAGTAGCGATACTTACAAGCAGTTACTCGCTGAAAGTGAGTACGCAGCGTGGATGTCGGCATGGGGCTATCGTGCAAACCACTTTACTGTAAATATTAATATGCTTGCTAAGTTTGATAATATTCAGGATGTTAACCAAGCACTTAAAGACGCAGGCTTCGCCCTAAATACATCAGGCGGCGAAGTAAAAGGCTCACCAGAGGTGTTATTAGAGCAATCATCAACCCTTGCAGATGATTACGCTGTCACCTTCAGCGACGGTGACCTGCGCATCCCTAGCTGTTTTTATGAGTTTGCCATTAGATACCCTAAAGCCGATGGCGAGCTTTACACGGGGTTTGTTGCAGCCTCTGCTGATAAAATCTTTGAAAGCACTAACGCGCGTTAAAAATAAAACATGCCTTAATGTTTTAACTTAAAAAAAGCCCGTTTGGGCTTTTTTTTATGACAAAAATATTTAGAACATTTACACTAAGTTTTATGCCTGTATTTACTAAATTTTTGATTATCTTGCATGTACTGCTTATATCATCATTGAGCCATGCAAATGAACCACTTACATTACTCTCTAGAGCGAATGCGTCTACTGATGGCTTTTTAAACTCAGATAAAACGTTCGAAAGCCTGCTCAATCATACAATTAATACTAAATTGCAGTGGACCAACCAAGCTCGTCTAATCAAGCGGCTTATGGGTAATGAAGCAGTATGCAGCTACGATATAATAAAAACGCCCGAGCGTGAAAAACATATTTTGTTCTCAAATATACCAACTACTATTTACGAGCAACGAAAAATATACGCATTTAAACGCACCTTACAAAACTTTCCTGAACGAGTCTCTGTTGCTCAACTACTAGAAAAAGACTTTACCCTTGCCGTAGACTCAGGAACGAGTTATCAAAAACTTGAGCCTGTTTTAACAAAGTATAATGAGCAAATTGCAGCGATAAGCTCAGAAGATACCAGCTCTCAACTACCTCAACTTCTCATCCATAATAGAATAGACATGATTGTCGATTACGAGGTTAACGTACTTGGTGCACTCACCAGTGAGCAACTAAAACAAATAGATAGTCGTGAAATAGCTGAATTTCCAGAATTTGTTAATGGCTACTTTGCATGTAGTAAGTCAGAGCTTGGCGAAAAAGTAATAAAAACCATCAATATTTTAATGAACACCCCCGAAATTTACGACCGCTTACAAAAAAGTTTACAACAAGCCTATAGTGCTGATACATCCAGCGCTATGATGCTTGCTTACTCTCAAGAGCACGTATACTTAACCTCTGATGAGTAAAATCAATCGTCAAGATAAACTCCATAAATCAAAGTAAACTACTGATTTTAATAACAAATAAATTATTTTAAATTTATTTAAAATTTTTATTGCGCTGGATAAAAACCTACATTATTATCTCGCCGCTTCTTGATGATAGCCAATCCGAGTACATTACAAACCCCGTTTGTAGCAAGGCGATAGAGCAACTATCCAAGAGTGAATTTGACTGTGCGTTTGCACTATTGATCTCACTCAACTGACTCGTGGATACACCATACCCGAGCAGTTGCTTAATTGACTCGGAAAATAAAATGGCTTTATCAACACAACAACAAGACACCGTAACTAAAGTACCTGCAGCAGCGGTTGCTGCAAATCAAGCAATTGATTACGCGCAACCGAGTATTGCCCACATTGAACAACTTGCTTCACAATTTGGCGCACCTCTAATGGTGCTTGACTGCGACGCTATACGCCGTCAATACCGTGCACTTAAACATGCACTGCCTGGCGTTGTGTTACATTTTGCTTTAAAGCCTTTACCGCATGCTGCTGTTGTGCGCACTTTGTTAGATGAAGGCGCAAGCTTTGATTTAGCAACCAGTGGCGAAGTTGACTTAGTAGCAAGCCAAGGCGTACCAAGCGAGCGTACAATTCACACGCACCCAATAAAGCGCGACAGTGACATTCGCGACGCACTTGCCTACGGCTGTACAGTGTTTGTGGTGGATAACATTAACGAGCTTGAAAAATTTATTGCCTATAAAGATCAAGCCGAAATTTTAGTGCGTTTAAGCTTTCGTAATAAAGATGCATTTGCTGATTTGTCTAAAAAGTTTGGCTGCAGCCCAGAGGCGGCAATCGACATTATTAGCCTTGCCCAGCAACTTGGTATTCGTATTAAAGGGTTATCGTTTCATGTTGGCTCGCAATCACCTAACCCAACTAAATACGTTGAAGCGATAAATGCATCTGCAAAAGTGGTTAAACAGGTGGCTGAGTTAGGCTTACCAGCTCTTAGTACACTCGATATTGGTGGTGGGTTTCCTGTGCCGTACAGCGCAGATGTGCTACCAATTGATGTATTTTGTGCGCCTATTAATATCGCGTTGGCACAATTACCAGAAACAATGCAAATTATTGCTGAACCTGGCCGTTTTATTGTAGCAAGTAGTGTAACCAGTGTTGCCTCTATAATGGGACAAGCCACGCGCGAAGGTAAAACATGGTACTACTTAGATGATGGCGTTTATGGCTCTTTTAGCGGTTTAATGTTTGATGAAGCAGCCTACCCTATCGATAGTGCAAAACAAGATAGCGAGCGTTTTGAGTCGGTACTTGCAGGCCCAACATGCGACAGTATAGATGTAATAAGTGATTCAATTATGCTGCCAAAACTAAACAATGGCGATTTAATTATTAGCCGTATGATGGGTGCCTACACACTTGCTACAGCAACCGACTTTAACTTTTTTAAACGTGCTGAGGTCGTTGTATTAAACGAGAAAATGCACAGCCAAGTATTAACAGGTTAAGAAAATAAGTTCCTCGCTATAGGTACGCTGGCTTGTACCTATACATTTCAACGCAGTTGCTCATTCCAACTGCGTTTTTTTTATTGCATTAAATAACTGGGGCTTTTTACCTTTTTGCTCAACAGAGCAGGCTCTAATAAAAGCAACCTGCGCTACTTATTACAAAAATAATGGTTTATAGTCGTTTTCTAACTGTTCAAACGATAAGTCACCTATAAATCTGCCAAAGCTTAGCCACGTTGCTAAACCTCGTAAATCTTTAAAATGTGGTGGTACAAATTTTGGACTTTCTATTACACCTAAACTATGTAATTGCGATATAAGTCTAAAATCATCAATCGATATTTTTCCGACCAACAATAATGGCAGCTGATCAATGCGCCCAAGCTGTATAGCAACACGAATTAAGTTATATACCAGCACAAATCCTTTAATGTAAGCAATATCCTTAGTAAAAGGTAAGCCTGTTGCCGTGCTGCCTCTAAATACACGTTGTGCTAACGTATAGCTTTCATCTTTTGAAAGCCCTTGCGCTAAGTAGTCACGGTATATATCAACAAACTCTGCGCCATCAATCACTTTAGTAACTGCTTGAATACGATTTACTAACTTTGATAAACGCCTAGGCGTTGATTTAAGGGTAATTATTTCTGTTAAAACAGCTAAGCCTTCTTGAGTCACTGTTGAGCTTGGCGTCCCTTTACTTAAACAGGTTAAATAAGGCTGAGCGAGCCCGTTTTGCGTTGTACCTACGTGTATCCACCCTTCGTGCACTTCTAAAATATCGAGCTCACGCTGGGAGAATTTAACATCTTGATTTAGCTTAATGTTATTTGCACCTGCAGCAGCATCACTGACAATCCCATCGCTGAGTATAACCTCAACATTAATACCCGCCATACTGCTATTTACTTGCTCAGATAAAATACGCACGGCATCACTTGCATTAATATTTTTAGGATCATCAGGCAAAATATCGGCTATTAATAAGTTTTGCAGTGGTTTTTCTAGCATATTGGCAAGTTCGAACAGTGAAGGTTCACCTGCATGAAATAAATCTTTTGGGTGGCCAAAAAGCTCTACCGACAAATCATGAAACTCAGGCGTTCCTCTATACTCAAGCATACTGAGCACCGTTTTATACTCGCTACACATTTTACCCATGTATTGAGAAATAGGATTTAGCTGACCTAACTGGTTAATAATATTGCGATGCAAGTTAGAAAACGCTTGGCGTAATTCGCTGGGGACAAATCCTAAATCTCGTTGCTGGTAATAGGCGCTATCGATTAGCGGATTTTTTTGGCACTTTTGCCTAAAAAACGTCTCTTTGATTTGTTTATCCCAGTTAATGGCATCGAGTATTCTAATGGGTGTTTGTAAAGCAATTAATTGCTCTGACAGTTCGCGAGTTTTAAGGAGTAAAGCCTTGTCTATCATAGTATAAGCTCAACAAAAAATGAGGCTTGAGCATAAGGTAAAACCAGTTAATAGCAAGATTATTTTAGCGCTTTTTAGCCATTGTTTTTACGGTGATCGACCCTCATATATAAAACGTAATAGCTTTAAACAATAAAGGGTTAATGATGAAAAACGAACTCGATAACAAGCAGATCCTCTCTGTGTACGAACGTATTCAGCAGCGCGGTAAACAAAATAATATTGGTAAACATTATCAAGGTGTTACGGCTTACTCTGATATTGACGGCTACACTATTTACTTAGAAGGTAGCGGCGTATTATTGCGCTTTGGGTTTCATAATGCTTATCACCTAGATTATGAGCATGACAAACATAAAGACGACTTTTTAAAAAAACTATACAACATTGCTAATGAGGAATAATGCAGCCAAGACGCATTCGTAAACGCACCACAAACAAGCAAACCACCTCGTTTATAAACCAGGTAATTACTGAGCTGCAAGCGCACCCAGAAAAGCTGGAGATAATCCGTCGAAACCTAAATGAATACCGCGAACAGACTCACCTTAAACGCGGTTTTTTGCTGGCTATTGAACGCTTTGACTGGGTGTTTGAGGCCAGTAACGATGTTAATTTTATATGCCAACAAATCTTAGCCGATGATTACATAGGTAATCGCCTTAGACGCTACCCGCTATTATTTAAAGGCGTTATTAATAGCGCCTAATTTGCACGCCTTTTTTAACCTTAACACCTCCTCTTATAACCAGTACACACTGCTACTTTTTTAATTAGTACACTAATTAAACATGTAAAATGGTTACGTTTGCTTATTTAAAATACCCTTCGTACTCTAACTATTACCATTCTAACGAATATTTATCTTTTTTATTACTCATACCCCGTAAACAAATCCTTACTATTTTTACCATTTAAAAATAGAAACATAACTCACTGAATATAAGTAATTTTATTAATAAAGGCCTGCATATAGCACTAATACAAATTAACCCGTTTTTATTAATAATCCATCTACATCTTGGTATCTGGTTGTTTACTTGCGCCTTGAATTGTTAGAGCTATTACATTAAGCTTATCTTTATTGAACGTTCAATTAATAAAAATTATGCCTAAAGTCGGAATGGAACCTGTCAGGCGTCAGCAGCTAATTGACGCGACCATTGAGTCAGTTGCACAGCGCGGTTTGCAAGGAACAACCATTAACACCATCAGTAAAAATGCGGGTTTATCATCTGGCATTATTAGCCATTACTTTGGTGGCAAGCAGGGGTTAATAGAGGCAACCGTTAGGTATTTGTTATCGAATTTAAAAAATGAATTAATTGAAAAAGTTGAGCCAACCACCAGCGCAATTGAGCGTTTGATGTTTATTGTTGAGGCCAACTTTGCACTTGTTCAACAGCGCAATGACACCACGCGAACGTGGTTAAGTTTTTGGGCGCAGTCAATGCACGATCAAGAGCTGCACAGGCTGCAAAATGTAAACAGTAATCGCTTGCAAAGTAATTTAGCATTTTCTTTTAAGCAACTAATGCCCGTAAAGCAAGCAAAACAAGCTGCAGAACTTAGCGCCGCCATGATTGATGGCCTATGGTTAAGAGCAGTATTAAGTCAATCTGACGAAAACCAATTTAAACACAGTGAAACATTAGCAAAAAGCTATGTACATTCACTCATCAAGCAATATGGAGCCTAGCGTGACTACACCTGTCTATCAAAACTTTATTAACGGCCACTTCCTTGCAAACCAAAGTGGTGAAACTTTTGATGTAAAAAACCCAGCCACAGATGAAGTTATTTACTCGGTAGAAGTTGCCGACGAATTTATTCAAAACGCGGCTATCGAAAGTGCAAAACAAGGCTTTGCTCAATGGTCTAAAATGAGCCCAATAGAACGTAGCCGTATTTTATTAAAAGCGGTTGCTTTATTGCGTGAGCGTAATGATGAGCTTGCCTTAGTTGAAGTGCTTGATACAGGTAAACCAATGCAAGAAGCTAACTGCGTTGATATAGAAACAGGCGCAGATGTAATTGAATACTTTGCAGGCCTAGCACCAGCGCAAGTTGGCCATCAGCAAATGGTTGGCGAAGACTTTTACTATACCCGCAAAGAGCCACTAGGCATTTGTGCTGGTATTGGTGCATGGAACTACCCGCTGCAAATTGCATGTTGGAAATCGGGCCCGGCCCTTGCCGCAGGTAATGCGTTTATTTTTAAACCTTCTGAAGAAACCCCTTTAGGTGCTATTAAACTAGCTGAAGTTTTTGTTGAAGCAGGCGTACCTGCCGGCGTATTTAACGTTGTGCAAGGTGCGGGTGATGTAGGTCAGTGGTTAACCTCTCACAGTGAAATAGACAAAGTGTCGTTCACTGGTGAAGTAGGCACAGGTAAAAAAGTAGTGGCAAGCGCTGCTGGTACATTAAAAGACGTAACAATGGAATTAGGTGGTAAATCACCTTTATTAGTGTTTGAAGATGCCAATATTGAGCAAGCAGTCAGTGCTGCCATGTTAGGTAACTTTTATACGCAAGGCGAAATTTGTACTAACTGTACCCGTATTTATGTTCATAAAAATGTCTATCAACAATTTATTGATGAGCTTAAAACACGTACTGAGCAAAATATTATTGCCGGCGACCCACAAGATTTAAATACTAACTTTGGGGCATTAATTTCTAAAAAGCATCAAGAATTGGTAATGAGCTACATAGAAAGTGGCTTGGCCGAAGGTGCAACGCTACTTACTGGCGGTACAACTCTTTCTCCTGAATCAGCGCCTAATGGCTACTTTGTAGCACCTACGGTATTTACCGATTGCAACGATGACATGACTATTGTTAAAGAGGAAATTTTTGGCCCAGTTATGAGCGTGCTTGTTTTTGAAGACGAAGACGATGTTATCGCCCGTGCAAATGGTACACACCTTGGCTTAGCCGCAGGCGTATTTACTAGCGATATTAAACGTGCGCACCGTGTTATTCACCAATTAGAAGCCGGTATTTGTTGGATTAATGCTTACGGTAATTCACCTGCTGAAATGCCTGTTGGTGGTTACAAGCAATCAGGTATCGGCCGTGAAAATGGCATAGAAACGCTTGATCATTACACGCAAACTAAGTCTATTTATGTGGGCATGGCCGACATAGAAAGCCCGTTTTAAGGTGGCAACTATGAGTAACACTTACGACTATATTATTGTTGGCGCCGGTTCTGCAGGTTGTGTACTTGCAAATCGCTTATCTGAAGATACAAACAATAAAGTGCTATTGCTAGAAACCGGTGGTAGCGATAAAAGTATATTTATAAAAATGCCAACTGCGCTCTCTATTCCTATGAATACAGATAAATACGCATGGCAATTTCACACTCAGCCAGAGCCGTATTTAGATAACAGAGAAATGCACTGCCCACGCGGTAAAGTGTTAGGCGGTTCGTCATCAATTAATGGCATGGTATATGTACGCGGCCACGCGAAAGATTTTGACGAGTGGCAACAACACGGTGCTAACGGCTGGGATTATCAGTCGTGCTTACCTTACTTTAAAAAAGCAGAAAGCTTTTATTTAGGTGAAAATGCGCACCGTGGTGGCACAGGCCCGCTTGGCGTTAATAACGGTAACGAAATGCAAAACCCGCTTTACACCACCTTTATAAAAGCAGGTGTAGAAGCAGGGTATGCACACACAGACGACTACAACGCAGCTCAGCAAGAAGGCTTTGGCCCGATGCACATGACTGTTAAAGACGGTGTTCGCAGTTCGGCCTCGCGCGAGTATTTAGACCCAGTAAAATCACGCAGTAACCTAACAGTTATTACAGGTGCTTTAGCACAAAAAGTGATTTTAGAAGGCAAAAAAGCCACAGGCATTGAGTACACAGTAAATGGCACTCTTAAAACGGCGCATGCGACTAAAGACGTTGTATTAAGTGCAGGTCCAATTGGCTCACCGCATATTTTACAGCTTTCGGGTATTGGCGATAAAGCCATACTTGAAGAAGCCGGTGTTGAGGTAAAGCATCACTTACCAGGCGTAGGTCAAAACTTACAAGATCACCTTGAGTTTTACTTTCAGTATAAGTGTAAACAACCTATTACCTTAAACGGTAAATTAGGTCTTATTTCAAAAGGCTTAATTGGCGCTAAATGGCTACTGACCCGAAAAGGCTTAGGTGCAACAAACCACTTTGAGTCGTGTGCGTTTATTCGCTCAAAACCAGACGTTGAATGGCCAGATATTCAGTACCACTTTTTACCAGCGGCGATGCGCTACGATGGGCGCAGTGCATTTGCGGGTCATGGTTTTCAGGTGCATGTAGGTCATAACAAACCTAAAAGCCGTGGTAGTGTCACTATTCAATCAGCTAATCCTGAGCAACCGCCGAAAATTTTATTTAACTACTTGCAGCATAAAGACGATATTGAAGGCTTTAGAGCGTGTGTGCGCCTAACTCGCGACATTATTGAGCAAAGCGCATTTGATGACTACCGCGATGAAGAAATTCAACCAGGTAAGCACATTCAAAGCGACGAAGAAATAGATGCCTTTGTACGCCAAGCAGTAGAAAGTGCCTATCACCCGTCTTGTTCTTGCAAAATGGGCGAAGATGATATGGCGGTGGTTAATTCTAATACCCAAGTTCACGGTATTGAAGGGCTGCGTGTTGTTGACTCGTCAATCTTCCCTACGGTGCCAAATGGCAACTTAAATGCCCCTACAATTATGGTTGCAGAAAAAGCAGCTGATCTAATTTTAGGTAAAACCCCACTTACACAGGCATCGGTAAACGTTGCCATGAGCAGTAACTGGCAAACAACGCAACGTAATAGCGAGATTTAATTAAGCCATAACGTGCCTAACACTATGTAGGGCACGTTCAACTTGCAGTGGCTCACGGCGTAAATTGGTTACGCGGTGTTTGTGCAAGTAATAAAACAAAAACGGAGAACTTATGAGTTACTTTTATTCATTTTGGGAGGGCGATAATGACTATATGGCTTAGTGCTGGCATTATATTTACGCTACTTGCTGTTATTACTATTTTATTTAAATGGGGTAACGTACGCGTAGTAGGCGTAACACCAGTGAGAACTTTTACCTTTATCGCAATCTTATTTACCTCAGGCCTAGACGTTGGCCTAATCATGTTTCCATTAACCGAATTTGCAGGTTATGCAGACATAAAAGCAAGCCCAGAATACGCGTTTGCAAACCCACTGGCTATTGAGTTTGGCTATTGGGGATTCTTGATCTGGGGATTTTACTTTCTTACGTGCTTTTATTTCTGTGTAATAGAGCCCAAAGTTAAATTTTTCGAAATTTCATGGGTTAAGTTCATTAATAACGTAGTTATTATTGGCACATGTGCCTTTACAGCTTACCTACTGCTTTCTAACTTGCCGTGGTACTTACCAGAGCTAGGCGATGGTTCGAGCGTTATACCTACCTTCTACTTTATTGTATTTGCAGCTATTTGCTTTGCTGTGTACTCAAGTACAGATATTAAATACGTGCGCTTTTTAAGTATTTCTACTACGTGGTTATTTATCGCATTAATTGCCTTTATGTGGGCAGGTGCCTTTGTCGTTGGTGATAGCGAAATGTCGGCATTTACCAATAACCTTGCTGAAATTGGTACTTACTTTGCCAATATAAATCAGTTTGTTTTACCGCTTAATGACTACCATGAATTTTATCTATTTTGGTGGTTTGCGTGGAGCATTATGATTGGCCAATTTACGTCTCGCTTTGTAGGCGGCCTTAAAACATACCAAGTATTAGGTGCAATGTTGATATTTCCATCTATTCCGATTGCGATTTGGTTTAGCGTACTTTATCACTACCACGAAATGGGTATTTCAACAGCGGGTATTAAAAACTTTGCCATGGTATTTGTTGGGATAGTGTTTGTTATTAATTCGCTTGATTCATTAATACGCTTATACACAGATAACCTTAACTTAACGGTTAAACGTTTAGGTAAAATGAACTATATGATACTCAATATTGTTGCCCTTTCGTTACTAACCCTATTGTTTAAGCTTGAGTTTTTACAAATTCAATGGGTTGGCGCGTTAGTAATTGCACTGTTTTTTGGTTGTGCTGCGTTTATTGGCTACAGCAAATTTAAAACGGTTAACAATATAGACAGTTCGCCAAAAGCAAACAAAATAGATTACACAAAAATAGAAACTGTACATTAGGGATCAACAATGAATAACAAACTAAAACAACTAGCAGTAGCGCTACCTTTCGCACTTTTATCAACTACGGTGTCAGCTAACTGGTCAACAACCATTACAGCAGCATCTGACTATACTTTTAACGGTGATAACGACCCTGCAATTCAAGCTAGCCTTGATTACGCGTTCGACAGCGGTGTTTACGCGGGTGCATGGGCATCTAATGTAGATTTTGGTGATGACACTGATTTTGAACTTGATGCCTACCTAGGTAAATACGTGCAATTAACTGACACGGTTAGCGCTGATTACGGTATTGCTTATTACACATACCAAGGTAATAACAGTGATGGTAACTACGCCGAAGCCTACACAAAATTTGGCTATGCAAGTGAGTATGGTCAAACAGAGCTAAACTTTTGGTATAGCTGGGATTACTTTGGTACAGGCGCTGGCCATGTTATTTCTATGATTGCCCACACCTTTGAAATTGCCCCAAATCATGCCATTCGTGCAAGCTTTGATATTTCTAATTCGCTTGATGGCGAAAAATGGGCATGGGATGTAAACCAAAAGAAATCATACAAACATTACCGCCTAGCGTACCAAACTAGCTACGAAGGCTTTGGCATTGAGATTGCTGCTGAAGACACAAGCCTAGATTACGATTACGCTGATGAGCGTATAGTACTTGCTATATCACGCACATTCGATTTATAAAAATTGTAGTTGTTAGATTCTACAAACAAAAATGCCACTTTTAAAAGTGGCATTTTTTTTACTAAATTTTAAGGCTCTAGCCCTAAAGAACTTAGTTTTATTTAGGGGCAATTAAGCACAATACAGGGTTTAACGTTTCCAGGCCTAAATAACTGCACCAGTAAATGCTCAAGTTAATCGCTATCGGTAGTGGCAATTTCATAGCATAACCTGAGCCTAAAACCCTACATAAGCTATTAAATTACCTATAATAATATACAGACTCTAACCTTCTATTTCCCACGCGCTGGTACCCGCTGCAGATAAGTTAGCGGTATTTTTACGTAAAACTTTGTTACCCACATTGATAGATGATTGAGGGCGACTAACCAAATAACCTTGTACAGAGCTTACTCCCATACGTTTTACAAGTTCAAACTGCTCGATTTCTTCTACGCCCTCTGCCACTATTTTAAGTCCTAACTTTTGACCTAATTCGCTAATCGTATTAAGGATATCGTTGTACTTTGGACTTTTATCGGCTTGAGAGATAAACGAGCGATCTATTTTTATTACATCAATGGGCAAATCAGCCAATGTGCTTAATGAGCTAAAGCCGGTACCAAAATCGTCAATAGCAATTGTCACACCTTCTGCACGAAGCCGCTCAAGCTCTTCAATCATACTTTTACTGGCTTTAATAAACGTAGACTCTGTTATTTCTAGCATTAAAGAATGCGATGGCAGCCCTGTGTTTTTTAGGTTTTTCATTATCCAATCGTACACTGAGCGGTGTTTTAGTTGCACACCCGATACATTAACCGAAATTTTCACTTTGCGCATACCGGCATTATGCCATGCCGCCATTTGCCTACACGACTCATGCATAATCCAATCGCCGAGCTCTAAAATAAGGTTAGACTCTTCGGCAATAGGTATAAACTCCGCCGGTGAAATCATCCCTTCTATAGGGTGATCCCAGCGTGTAAGCGCTTCAAAATAATCTATCATGCAATCTTCTACATGCACGATAGGTTGAAAAGATAAGTAAAAGTCTTTACACGCAACCGCTAAACGCAACTCTTCTAATAAATAGTGATAGCGGCGCATTTTATTACCCATCTCTGGGGAGTACACTTTAAAAATGCCTTTTCCATCGCTTTTTGCACGGTACATTGCCACATCGGCCAATTGCAATAATGCTTGTGGTGTTGATGCGCTCTCTGGGTACGCCGCTATACCAATACTGGCGCTAATTTTTATTATTTTATTACCCAGTACAAAGTCTTTTTCAAGTTCACTGAGTACGTGCTTAGCAATATCGACCACTTTATTATCGGTATCTACCGACTCAATAAAAATTGAAAATTCGTCACCGCCTAAACGTGATAAATTTTGCTCTAACTGATTCGCCTCGTTAATATTACTTAACTTATGATGGCGTAATACGTTGGCTAAGCGCGTAGCAACCTGTACCAAAATTTCATCACCAAAGCTGTGGCCAAACGAGTCATTTACCTGTTTAAACCCATCTAGGTCAATAAACAATAAGGCGCATTTAAGCTGCTCTTCATCAGTAAAATTTATTTGCCTATCTATATGCTCAATATAAGCATGGCGGTCAATGAGCAAGGTTAGTTTATCTTGGCAGATACTTGTTTGTGTTTGCTTTAAATAATTAGCAACATGGGTATTTAAATTGTTTATTGACTGGCTTAAATTACCCAGCCCTGACGGGTTGTCGTGTTGCGGTTGTAGGTTAAAGGCTACAAGCAATTGATTAGCGTTGTTATTCAGTTGTGCAATTTGATGCTGATAAGAGATTTTTTTACGCTCTTTACGAATAATTATAAAGCCAACAAACAATACCATACACACCAATAGAAAGTTTATTGGCGACGTTAACGTCATTAAAATAAGCTTTGTTGCGTTTGCAGCAATAAATTCCGTGTCGGTAGTTTTAACTAACAAAAAATCGGCAGAAGGCTGGTGAATTAAATAGTGCCCATTGAGCATAGGGTTATACCAAGGCGCCATTTCGAGCGTTGTATCTACAATATCAAAGTGGCGCAAATCTATATCAGGATTGAATAAATTAATGCGGTTAATCTGGTTTGTTAGTTCGATGTTTAAACAAAAGCAAAACAAGATAAATACAAAAAAAATGCCGCCTAAGGGTTTAAATTTATTCATCAACAAAATCCATCTAAATTACTTATCCTATAAACCCGTTACTAAAAGACGATTATATCGCCTATTTTTAGTACTAAGCAAGCCATAGCACAGTCCTTATTCATTAAAATTTTTAGAACTGTACTCAAAAAGAATAAATTAATGCTTAATAATTAACTAATTATAGAGTGTGATGAATAAAAATAAACCTTAAGCTTAAAATGTTTGAAAAAACTAATATTACAAGTATTTAATACATACCATCGATTAGTTCGATAATTTTTTCTTTCGCGTCTATAAACTTATCCAAACCACCGCCGGTGCGATAAGATGCTTGCGCAATTTTTTTATTGGTTTGAGCGTCTGTAACCCAAATATTCGCGTATGACATGTACAACGCTAAATCCCAATGCCAGTTAGCCACGTAATAAGCAACGGCATTACACCCTGCGATGTCAGCATTAGGTAATTCAGTTTGATACTCCTGATGTTTCAATACATAGTTAGCAGCAATTACACGTGTTTTGACGTTATGTTTTGCAAACCCTTCTTCCATTGCTGTGACAACGCCTTCTTTAACTGCCTTATGTTCAGCTATACATACTACTTCTGGTTTCACAGTGTCAAAGCGAGTTATATCTTGCTTAGCAGCACAACCCGCTAGGGTTGCTACCATTGCAGCTGCGATAGTTATTTTTATTGTTTTCATATTCATCCTTTTAATGGTTATTTAAAGTTGCCATGCATAGCTCACTTTTGTAAAAAATGTGCGTTGATCTCTTTCAACGTGTTTTAGGGAATCGTCTTGATAGCTTTTATCTGAGTAGCCTAAATAAAATAATGTTTGAGCATTAATTTTGTACGAGTAAACTAATTGGCTGCCATAGTCTTTATTAATGTGGCTAACTTGGTAGTAGTAGGCGTCTTTATTTCTATCAATGTCTTCAAATTGCAATATAAGCTTGAGCATAGCGCGCATGCTAAATTTATAATAAAGCCTAAAATCTAATAAGTTAGCAGTATAAACTCGCTCCCCTTCAGGGTTATCTAATACGCTGTAGTTATGCGTAGCGTCTACTTGCCAATGATCGTTTATATCCCACGTAACTTGCGTTTGCGTAGCATACGAATCGCCAATTTGCTCATTGGCGTAATCAATGCGGCTGCCATACTCACCATAAAATGAAAGCCATATATTATTTTTAGGTTTAAAGCCCGTATAAACAAAGCCAATATTTTGGTTATAAAAAGCATCATTATAGTTTTCATAACGATGCAGTAAGCCAATTTCAAAAATAGACTGCTTTTGCCCTTTTAATGTTATAAACCCTTGGTATTCTTCTTCAAGTAGGTCGCCATTTTGCGCCCATGTTTTATCCCAATCAGCCTCATAAGACCATGACGTTAATAAGCCAGATTCATCTGCATACCAGGTTTGTCCGCCCCCAAAGCCTACGTTCTCATAATCTACTTTTTCTTGATAACCTAAGTCAGTACGATAGTCTTTACCTATATTTTCGTAGCTAGCAAACAAATTGTAGTCACGTTTATCACGGGTAAACTCTATAGCGTACGCTTCATCAGATTGAGTTTTAGATAAGTTATAGTTACTTGTTAAAAAATCAGAGTTTTTAGAATCTGTTGTAGCTACCTGGTAGGTCAGTAGATCTGATTGATTAAACCAATAGCTGCCATCGACAGAAAGCACCGTATTATAGTAATCATCGCTTTCGCGGTGAGTCGTACTTAGCCCTATAGTGCCTTGTTGGCCAATATCGTATTGATAACGCGCCGCTGCTGCATGGGTTTTATCCTCTAAAATTGCAAAACCAGAGCCTTGATTTGTTGGCAATAAAATATTGCTATTATTGTCATCGGCATACATAAATGCATAGCTATGTTGCCCTGTTTTACCTGTTAATTTTGCCCCTACTTCAGGCTCTGCAATAGTGCGGGTGTACAATAGTTCAAATAAACTGCTTTTAAAGTAGGATGCGCCATCTAAAAAAAATGGTCGTTTTTCTGCATAATAAATTGAGTACGTGGTATTTACATCAAGGGCTAACGCATCACTTTCTATTTGCGAAAAATCTGGGTTTATAGTGGCATTAATTACCGCATCTTGTGTAACCCCCCAGCGTAAATCAAGGCCAGCTTCGGTGTCTATATCACCATTATCCCACTGCCCTGGCAAGGTAGGTTTTGAATCATTTCTGAGCGCCGTAAGTGTGGGCGTTAGTTGCAGATTTTTGCTGGCTTTTATATTTTTAAAACCATTTAATTTATCAAACTGACATAAACTGCATTTTATATCTCGGTCAAACCCCATATTTGAAAGCTGATACAGTACATCACGTTGGTAATTTCGCATAAGGGCAAAGCCCCATGTTAAATCTGTTTTATTTTCAGGAAATCTTAGCGCTTTAAAAGGTATACGCATTTCAACCACAAACCCTTGGTCGGTAATTTGCCCTGCGCTATCCCATATTGCATCCCAAGACGGGTCTGATTTCCAGCCATCGGTGTCACTCATTCGCGTATCACCTTGCGCACCCAATGGATTTACATAAAATTCGTAAGCTGAACGTTCGTCGTTAAAAGTGTCAATAATTAAAATAACCGTATCATCTTGCCAAAGCGTATCTCTGTCGCGAAGAGACGCTGTTATTTCGCTCGGCTGTGGATCTTCGGCTACAAAAGCAACATATAAGTGGCTGCCATTTTCATACATGTAAGCATCGGTTTTAACCGGTGGGGTGCCCTTTTCGTTAGGCTCATCTTGAAATGCTATAGGAACTAAAGTGGCATTTTGCCAGTGGGGCTCATCAAGTACGCCATCTACAGTAATATCTGCATTTATATGTACAAGAGAATGCTGCTGTTTTTCACTGGCATAAAGGTGGTTAGAAAATAAAAGTGCTAATAAGAAGGGGAATAAAGCACTGCATTGTTTTTTTATAATTATTAAGTACTGCATAAACATCCATTTAGACGTGTTTACCCTTAAAAGGTAAACTTATTTATGCAGTGTAATTTAAGTCAGTACATTTGTTAATAGTTTGATACTAAAAACAATAGCTTTTTTAACTAATTAATATTAAAGGCTTAATTTAAAAGCTAGGTTTCAATTAATTTAAGCTTATTAGCCACGCCATTCCAACTATCGGCATCAGCAGGCGCTGGTTTTACCTCAACAATGCGTGGCCACACCAATGCAAGCTCAGCATTAAGCTCGGTAAACTCTTTTTGGTCTTCTGGCAGCTCGTCTTCTTGGTAAATTGCTTCAGCTGGGCACTCTGGTACGCATAATCCACAATCTATGCAATCAATAGGGCTTATTGCTAAAAAGTTAGGGCCTTCGTAAAAGGCATCTGCAGGGCACACCGCCACACAATCTGTGTATTTACACTTAATACAGTTTTCGGTGACCACAAACGCCATAATAGTTTAAACCTAGTAATTAATTATCTAAAGCGAGGATCATACCCAACCCCATTAAAAACACAATAAATATGTGCCATCTGCGGTCAATTTAACGTAATATATGCGCCCTTAATGTATAGCCATTACGAGCCCTACACTTCTTATTGTGAGCGGATACTATTACCGCTAAGACACCTAAAAGAGATAACAATGATACGTTTAACCGAAATAAAGCTGCCGCTTGATCATAATGAAGACGCTATAGGCCAAGCCATAGTTGATAAACTAAAAATACAGCCAGCGCAGCTACACAGCTACAATGTGTTTAAACGTGGGTACGATGCACGTAAAAAAACGGCTATTTTACTTATTTATACCCTCGATATTGAAGTAGATAACGAAGAAGCGCTGTTAAACGCATTTGCTAAAGATCAGCACGTAAAGCCTGCCCCTGATACCTCATACAAATTTGTTGCCCACGCCCCCGCTAACCTTACTGAGAGACCTGTAGTAATTGGCTTTGGCCCGTGTGGATTATTTGCGGGCTTAGTGCTGGCTCAAATGGGTTTTAATCCTGTTATTTTAGAGCGCGGTAAAGAAGTACGCGAACGCACCAAAGACACCTTTGGCTTTTGGCGTAAACGTACCCTTAATACAGAGTCTAACGTGCAATTTGGCGAGGGTGGCGCAGGTACATTTTCAGACGGTAAACTATACAGCCAAGTAAAAGATCCAAAACATTACGGGCGTAAAGTTATCACCGAATTTGTAGAAGCCGGCGCACCAGATGAAATTTTATACGTAAGTAAGCCGCACATTGGTACGTTTAAACTTGTTACTATGATTGAAAAAATGCGCGCACGTATTATTGAACTTGGCGGCGAAATCCGCTTTAGCACCCGCGTAGACGACATTCATATAGATGATGGACAAGTAACTGGCTTAACGCTTTCAAACGGTGAAAAGCTCAATACCCGCCATGTAGTACTTGCTGTGGGACATAGCGCCCGTGATACCTTTAAAATGATCCACGATAAAGGCATTTATGTAGAAGCTAAACCGTTTTCTGTGGGCTTTAGAATCGAGCACAAGCAATCGATGATTGATGAGTGTCGTTTTGGGCCTAACGCGGGTAACCCCATTTTAGGCTCTGCTGATTATAAACTCGTTCACCATTGTGATAATGGCCGCACAGTTTACAGCTTTTGTATGTGCCCAGGAGGGACTGTTGTAGCCGCCACCTCTGAAGAGGGCCGCGTAGTAACGAACGGTATGAGCCAATACTCTCGGAGTGAACGCAATGCAAATAGTGCCATTGTAGTAGGTATTACACCTGAAAAAGACTTCCCTGGTCACCCGCTTGCCGGCATTGATTTGCAACGTAAACTAGAAGAGCAAGCCTATGCATTAGGCGGCAGCAACTACGATGCACCAGCACAGTTAATTGGCGACTTTTTAAAAGGAAAAGCATCGGGCGATTTAGGTGATGTACAACCGTCGTTTACACCAGGAATAAAACTCACCGATTTAGCAAATGTACTTCCACAGTTTGCTATCGATGCAATACGCGAAGCTATTCCAGCCTTTAATAAGCAAATTCGTGGTTTTTCTACAAACGACGGTTTATTAACAGGGGTAGAAACCCGTACATCATCACCTATTAGTATCAAGCGCGATAAAAGCTTCCAAAGCATAAATACTAAAGGTTTATACCCAGCGGGTGAAGGCGCCGGTTACGCAGGTGGTATTTTATCTGCAGGCATTGATGGTATTAAAGCGGCTGAAGCCGTTGCACTCTCAATGTTAGAAAACGCTTAACCCTTTTAAGTTATTAATCAAAAACCTCACTTAGTGAGGTTTTTTTGTTTAAACCTTGAGCTAAATTGAGGCACAAAAAAACCTGAGTAAACCTCAGGTTTTTTATAAATGCTAAATTTTTTAAGCTTACTTTTTAAGGGTAAGCTTGGCGCCTTTTAAGCTTTTACGCACATTTGAAATACGTGAGCGATTTACCGCACGTGCTTCGCCTGTTGCTTGCCCTGTAGGCTTATTAGTACGGCTACGACGTAAATGCGCTGGTTTTTTACCTATTTTATCAATAAGTACTTCACGGCTACTTACTTCATAACCCTCTAAGTAAACACGCTTGATTTTTTGGCCAATTAACGACTCTATTTCAAACAAGGTGTTTTCTTCTTCGCGGCTTACAAACGAAATAGCTTGGCCTTGATTACCAGCACGACCTGTACGGCCAATGCGGTGTACGTAATCTTCTGCAAGCCATGGTAAATCAATATTAATTACTCGTGGTAGGCCTTCAATATCAATACCACGCGCTGCAAC
>NZ_AUTO01000348.1:0-10325 GCF_000498055.1 Pseudoalteromonas sp. TB51 | reverse complement strand
GAGCCGTATTTTATTTTGCCGCAGGCTGTATGGCATTTATAGCCAGTGTTATATATTTTGCTATACCGAGCAGGCAACCGGCACACAATACAACGTACTTTAAGTTATTAAAATCGCTTAAGCAGCTAATAATACAGCAGCCAGTGCTGCGTCAGCGGGCATTGTATCAGGCGCTTATGTTTGCCTCTTTTAGCTTATTTTGGACCAGCGTACCGGTTGTATTAGCCAGAGAATATGGCTTATCGCAATCGCAAATCGCCTTATTTGCTTTAGTAGGCGCAGCTGGTGCTATTGCAGCCCCTATTGTTGGGCGTTTAGCCGACAAAGGTTACACGCATCAGTTATCGTTACTTGCAAAAGTGATTGCTGCTGCGTGCTTTTTACCCAGTATATTTGAGCTTCCGCACGGTATTATTATTTTAGCGCTTACGGGCATGTTTATTGATTTTGCTGTGCAGGCAAATATGGTGCTGGGTCAGCGGGTGGTATATTCATTAGAGCCGCAAAGCCGAGCTCGCTTAAACGCCATATACATGACCAGTATTTTTGTTGGCGGAGCGCTTGGCTCGTTAATGGCAAGCCCACTATACGAAGCTGGTGGCTGGGAAAGCGTGGCGTTAGTGGCAGCGGGTATGCCTGTTATATCACTAGACGGCTATTTAATGACAAGTAAAAAGTAGCGCGATACAAGTTATATAATATTTTGTTATTTAAAAGGCCAGCGCAGTTATGTGCTGGCCTTTTTATAGAGGCGATTATTGTTTTTTAACACTCGAAAATGAGCTACCCACCGAGGCTATAATCACTAATAAAATAGCCAACCATTGCCACAAGGTTAATAACTCGCCAAGTATAATAAACCCAGCAAGGGCGGCAAATGCAGGCTCTAAACTTAGCATAATACTAAACCCTTGAGCGGGCATATTACGCAGTGCAACCATTTCAAGTGTATAGGGCAGTGCGCTTGATAAAATAGCAATGCCTATGCCCAGAGGTATAACACTCCATGTAAACGCATTGCTTTGTAATATGCCGCCATAAGGTACAAGTACAATGNTGCTACGGTCATACCCAGTGCGACCGTTGCGCCGCCTGAGCTTTGCGTGCCGGTTTTTTTGCCAAATAAAATATAGGCTGCCCAGCAAGCACCGGCACCTAGAGCGAGTATTACGCCAATTGGGTCTAGGCTTTCTTGGCTGCTCATATCGGGCAGTAACAGTAAAATACCCGCAATTGCACACGCCACCCAAAATAAGTCGCGCTTAGCGCGTGAGCTAAATAACGCCACCGCTAATGGGCCGGTAAATTCAAGCGCAACACCAATCCCTAAAGGGATACGTTCAATGGCGTAATAAAATAAAATGTTCATTCCGCCTAGGCTTAAACCGTATACCACAATTGATAACCGATTCCCCTTAGCTGGTAGGTGTTTCCACGGTTTAAATATTAAACACAAAATAAGTGCAGAAAAGCCAAGCCTAAGTGCAGTAGTGCCTTCGGGGCCAATAACAGGAAATAACTGCTTAGCAAATGAGGCGCCAGATTGAATTGTGATCATTGCTAAAATAACGCACACAAGCGCGAGCAAAAAGTCTTTAGTGGATGATTGCATTGTTTTCCTTGGTAACAATCGTCTAGTTTTGCGCAGTGTATCTGTTTTTTATTGGCTAAGTAATAGCTTGTAGTGCATACAAATTAAATTTGGGAGGGAGTGACTAATATGTGCGATGAATTAGCGTAGCTGATTATGCATAACTAAAGGCAAACGCTGAGTGCCTTAAAATAAAAAAGCCAGCGAATAGATCGTTGGCTTATAAACGTTTAGGTCGTTTTAGTGTGTTTTGCTAGCACTTTTAACTAGGCCATCTAAAGAATAAAGGCCACGTTTTTCATCATTTTTACGTTTGATTTCTTCAAGCGCACGCGCTTCTACAGCGTCAAATAATGCATTAATTAAACGGTTAAAGTGTTTATGCATTGCGGTACGTGCGGCGCTTGCATCGTGTGTTTGTAGCGCGTTATAAATAGCGGTGTGCTCATCCATTACGCAATCGTTATTGTTTTTACACACACTGCCGTAATCAGCCACAATTTGTGAATTGTTTAAACGTAAATCCCACAAATTTGCCACTGCATACTCAAGGGCTTTGTTACGTGTAGCACGCGCTATAATTTCGTGAAACTCGCGGTCTGCTTGCTCTACATATAAGCCTTTTTCCATGGCTATTAGCGTTTGCTTTAATTGAGCTAGTTCTTCATCGGTGATTGATTGAGCGGCAAGTGCAGCTATTTCACCTTCAATGAGTGCGCGAGCTTGCGTTAGCTCAAAAGCGCTGATCTCTTTTGTTTTTACAGATGTTTCTTGTTGTTCTATTACATAAACGCCTGAGCCGGTTTTGACCTCTACGCGGCCTCGTACTTCTAATGCAATAATAGCTTCACGAATTGTTGGGCGGCTTACGTCAAACATGTCGGCAAGTTCTCGCTCTGGTGGTAAACGACTCCCAGCAGAAAACTCTCCTTGGTTTATCAAAGCTTCAACTTTATCAACAATGCGCCAAAATAAGCGACGGTTTCCCATATTCTACCTTTATTACCTTAAGGAATAGCGGCTAATAGGCTCAAATAGCCTAAACCTACTGTTATTAGCAGAGGTTACCCCAAAATTCACTAATATGTCAAAATTCTAAAGTGATGTAACGGTCATATAATATTATAAATGAGTGTTAACCTATTTATGTTACCAATTTAGTATAAATTTTAATAATTGGCTAGCTTGATTGGTCATGTTTTTGTGTGCTAAGTTAACTTTGCTCATTTATATAAGCGTGCTTAGAGCAAGCTAACTTTAATGGATTGAAATGTGTGCAATTTAGGCGTGGGTTAATGGTGGTGCGAGGTGAGTAACCTAGTGCGCTTAATAACTGGCGCTGCGTGATCACCTAAATGTAGGGAGCAACCATACTGCACAGGCGCTGCCTTGGTTGAATGGTGAATAGATTTATGCAAATTAAACCATTAAAAATCTACACGCTTTAATAAAGAGCCTGTGTAATTTAGCTGTACCTAATAAAAAATAAGTAAGCGCATAATTACAACTAGGCTCTTGCCTTGATTGCCCACGGATGGGGGTCAACTTTAGTCCGCTGCTGCGTTTTTATCATTAGGGTAAACTACCCCAAGCTGCTTTCTTGCGGTATCAAGTACGTTCATTACGTCGCGGGCAAGCTGATGTGTATTAATATCTGACTCTAGCTTTTGCGCGTTTATGGTTTGCATAAAGTGCGCAACTTCGTATTTCATAAAGTGCTCATCAAATTTATCAGAAATAACCTCAACCTCCCCGTTATTGGCAACAAACTCTATGTGTTTTAACTGCGACACGGCGTGTATTCGTAAGCGTCCGCGCTCACCTTGTATTTCGGTGATGTTATCGCCTTGAGAAATTTTAGAGTAGCTAATAACGGCTTGTTTATCATTGTAATTTAATAATACGTCGCCTGCGCCATCTACGCCTGTATCTAATAGTACACCGCTGGCACTCACGCGCTGTGGAGCGCCCCAAAGTGCTATAAGTAGGTAAAGCGGATACACACCTAAATCGAGCAAAGCGCCATTGGCAAATTCGGGTAAAAAGGTATTTGGGCGTTCGCCGTTTTTGTATTTATCGTAGCGTGATGAGTACTGACTGTATTGGCCAATAAACTTACGGGGTTTACCAATTTTACTCAGCGCATTTTTAAGTCGCGCAAAGTTTGGCAAATGCGTGGTCATCATTGCTTCCATGTAAAGACGTTTATTGGCGTTAGCTGCAGTTAAAATAGCATTTAGCTCTTGGCTATTAGCGGCTGAAGGTTTTTCGCCTAGTACATGTTTGCCTGCTTCAAGGCACATTACTGCATAATGCTTGTGTAGGCTATTTGGCGCTGCAATATACACCGCATCAACATCGGGGTCTTGGCATACCAGCTCAATTGAGGTGAAAATTTTTACATCGGTATTGGGGTGATTAGATAAAAAGGCTCCGCCGCTTGATTGTTTGCGTGAGCACACACCGTATAAATTAAATGCAGGTAACGTATTTGCTGCGCTTAATAGGGTATCACTAATAAAATTTGTACCGACAATGACAAAGTTCATGCCTGCTCCTTAGCTTAAATAATAAGAGCCGTTACTTTAACATTTTTTTTGCCCTGTATGCGCGTGGAGAATACCCAAACCAGCGTTTAACACTTGCGCATAAGGTTGCCTGTTCGTGATAGCCTAAAAGCATTGAAATAGTGCTGATAGAGTATTGTTTTTGAAGCAAGTAATGCGCCGCTAGCGCCCGGCGTGTGGTGTCTTTCAGTTTTACAAAGCTGGTGTTATGTTTAGCTAATTCACGGTGCAAGGTACGCGGGTGCATATTAAGTGCCTCGGCAATAGTTTGGTTTGAACATTGATAAATAGGCAGCATTGGCCTTATGAGTGCGCTTACTTGGGCAGGTAATGAGTGACTGTGTTCGTTGCGTTTAGCTAAAAAATTAAAGGCCGCGTCGGTTTTATTAAGGTTGTTGTGGTTAAGCTTTATCGATAAGTCGGCTTTGTTTATTACAATGCCCGCACTGTTGCGGTGCTCTATTACTTTACAGCCAAAATAGGTTTTGTATGCGAGTGTATTAGTTGCCAGCTTTTGCGGTAAAAACACAGTGCGAGGCTTGCACTGATTATTACTTAATTTTTTTATTATGCTCATGGCTAAGCCAAGCGTTAGCTCTATGGCTTGGTTTATTTGTGGCAGGGGCTTTAGGTTAAATTCAAACGATAAAAATAAGCTCTCGTCATTATCTAATGAGTGCGTTGTTAAGCACAATGCGGGGCTGTGTAAGTGTAAATATTTAACCACCCAGCTAAGCGCTTCTTCTAAATTAGTCCCACTTTTAGCGGCTATGGCTATGTGGCCTAAAATATCAAAGTTTTGTTTATTTGCTAATTTAAGCCCAAAGCTTGGGCAGTTAAGCGTGTGGCTGCAGTACTCTAATAAATTTGCATAGCTCAAATAGGGTAAATATTGGTTTTCAAGGTTATTAAAGTCGACATTGACCTTACAGGTTTTCATTACGCTTGCTGGGTCTGCGCCAAGTTCTTTAATTAACGAGTCTATTGAATATAAAGAGGTGGCACGTATTGGGCTGCTCATACACTGGCGCTGTAAATTAAAGAAGGTGTCTAAAAATATCAAGTTTTTAGGATTTAATCTATGCACTATAGAGCGAATAGCACGCTGCAATAAAACTGCTTATTTACAACTGCATGGATGCACTAAGCAGAAGCAGCTACCAATAAGAACTAAATAGTGATGATGCAAAGGCACCTATGAGTAACCACACGTTTGATTATATTATTATTGGCGCAGGCAGTGCGGGTTGTGTGCTGGCAGCGCGTTTATCAGAAGATCAGCATATAAGTGTGTGCCTAATAGAGTCGGGCGGTAGCGATAAGAGCGCTTTAATACAAATGCCTGCGGGTATTGCGGCCAGTGTGCCATACGGAATAAATAGTTGGCATTACAACACGGTACCGCAAAAGGCGCTTAATAACCGATGTGGCTTTGTGCCGCGGGGTAAAGTGATAGGTGGGTCTAGCTCTACTAATGCCATGGTGTATATACGCGGTAATAACTACGATTACGATAACTGGGCACAAAATGGCAACCTTGGGTGGGACTACAACAGTTTATTACCCTATTTTATAAAAGCCGAAAACAATAAAACGTTTAATAACACGTTACATGGCACAAAAGGGCCTTTGCATGTGCAAGATCTGACTAAGCCAAGTGCGCTAAACACTTGCTTTTTAAAGGCGTGTGTTGAGCAAGGAATACAGTTAAATGACGATATAAATGGCGCTGAGCAACATGGAGCACGGCTTTCGCAGGTTACGCAACATAATGGTGAGCGCTGTAGTGCTGCAAAAGCGTATTTAACACCGCACTTAAACAGGCCTAACCTTAGTGTGTTTACCCACAGCCACGTTAATAAAATTATAATCAAAAATAAGGTCGCCCACGGCGTAGAGCTTGAGCGCGGCGGTAAAATTATTACATTAATGGCCAAAAAGGAGGTGCTTTTGAGCGCCGGTGCAATTAACTCTCCGCAGGTGTTAATGCTTTCAGGAATTGGCCCTAAAGCGCATTTAGCAGCGCATAACATACCACTGGAACATGCACTGGAAGGAGTAGGGGGTAATTTGCAAGATCACTTAACCGTGGTGCCTTTGTGTAAAGCAAATACAGCAAAAGGCACCTTTGGGGTAAGTGTAAAAGGCGCTGCAAGTATTATTAAAGGGTGTGCGCAGTGGTTTAGTAAACGCAGCGGAATATTAACCAGTAATTTTGCTGAGTCACATGCGTTTATTAATGTATTGGATAATTCGCCTGCGCCGGATATTCAACTTGAGTTTGTAATTGGGTTGGTGGACGATCATAGTCGCAAAGTTCACCTTGGCCATGGCTATAGTATTCACAGTAGTATTATGCGTCCCAAAAGCCGAGGGACAATAAGGCTTGCCAATAGCGATCCACGCAGTGCGCCGCTTATCGACCCTAATTATTTAAGCCACCCTGATGATTTATTGCTTATGCTTGCAGGGCTTAAAAAAGCGCTGCGTATTATGCAAAGCCCCGCCTTTGATAAAATTCGTGGTAACTTTGTTTACCCGCTTGATGTAAATAACGATTCCCAGCTTATTGAGTTTATTCGCCAAACTGCCGATACCGAATATCACCCTGTTGGCACCTGTAAAATGGGCACCGACAATATGGCGGTGGTTAATAGCAAACTACAAGTACACGGGACACGCAGCTTAAGGGTTATTGACGCCTCAATTATGCCAACCATAGTAACAGGTAACACAAACGCACCTGTTATTGCTATTGCTGAAAAGGCCGCTGATTTAATTAAATTGAGCTATAAAACAGGGTTATAAAGTGTGGTTGTAAAAGTCAGTAAGCCACGCCTGCCAGTCATCTTCTAGTTTAAGCATTTGTTGGTGCTTTTTAGCGTTAAGGTGTTTGTTTTCATCTTCGGTAGCAATAAAAGGGCCTACCCGACAAAGCGAACAATGATTTTCACCTAAATACGCAGGCTTTGTAAGGTGCGTGCTTAGTTCGTCAGATTGCGCCGAGATTGCTTTAGGCGTAAACACATAAGTGATGCCACTGGTGTCTTTTACGTGTTTGTCACGGTCTACGTTTCTTATTTTGTAACCATCAAACTGGTTAATATCAAAAGGCATTTGGCCCGCGTACTTAGCCTCAAGGCCATTACTTAAGCTGCCTTCAATATTCCACTCGCGATAGGGTTTTACATCTTTTGAAGTTATGTAGCAAAGCATAGGGCCGCTTTTGTCGAGCGCGTATTTGTTAGCGTATTTAATAAATTGATGTAGTAAAGCGCGATTAAGCACGTTCATGCTGGTTTTTTGGGTGTTGCTTTCAAATGCTTCGCGCCCTACAAAGGCTGGAATAAGCGGAAACTGAAAAATAACCACATCAAAGCTGTGCTGGTGGGCAGCTAATTTTTGCCAACATAAAGGGTCCGTTACATCAAAGCAATTAATAACCTCAACATGACACTTTTTTAAACTACTTAGCGCATTGTGTTGGTATTTTTGCTCTATGGTTTCGGCGCTATCATAAGTAGATGCGACTAACTTTGCCGGTTTTATATGATTAACCACCGCATTAGAGAACGATAGATCGCCATCGCCTACGGTGAGAATTCGCCAATTAGGATTTAAATACATAACTTAATTAGATTTGTGAGTGTTTTGATCTGCACTTTGAGTATTTTGCGCTGTATTAGCACCATGCAAACGATGAAACGCAAGGCGTGTTTTAAGCCCTTCAATGGCTATTTGCTTTAAAATTAAATTAAAGGTAATTAAAATAGCAAATACAATATGAATAGGGCCATGTGTAAAACCCGCCTCTGGGTTATAAAGTGTAAGCCCAAACAACATAAATAACACCACTAACAGTATTTCTATTAATTGGTTTGAGTAAAAGCTGAGCCGGCCTTCATTTTTGTGATCTTTTTTAATGCTAATAGCGCAAAAAAACGGAATAACTTTAATTTTAAAAGCGGCGTTTTTTTCTACGTAGTTTTCGCCAAGCTCGTTAAGCTGCTGGCGTAATGTATCAATCATGGTGCGTCCTTAAATAGCAGTGCGCGGATGTTACACTATTACGCCTAGTAGGTTAAGCAGCGCAAGGTTATTTTGGGTAAAGGCTCATACCAATGGTGAGTATGTGACAGACAAATACCACTGAGGTAAGAATAAAGCGCATTTTTTGATAATCGCGATGGTAGGTTTGCCATTGTGGTGTGGCTTTTTCAAAGATAAGAACTAACCAAAAATTAGCCCCTAACCAGGCAAGCGCCCACTCCAGCGGGATAAACGATAAAAATGGTACGGGTATAACAGGCACAACCGCTTTAATTGCATCGCTGTAGCTTTGCATCCCAGCGCGCCATAAATTGCCCGCCATAAATGCCAGTATAGCAATGCTATAAAAAGTAAAAAACTCCAAGTTAACGCTATTACTGCCAAACATAAGCGGCCACGCTACACAGCCCAAAAAGGGTAGTAACCCCAAATAGCCAAGTTGAATATGATTAACAAATTTTTCCATTACAGCATGCCTTATGTTGTGTGTTTTTTAGCGCGGCTATTGTAGCAGTATTCTTAGCACTTACAGGTAATAAATCGTTTACGAATAGAAGAGCTAGATAGTTCAATCTTAAAAATCGATTGTTTTAATCTAAACAATCAATTTTATTTAGTTTACTAATGGGCTTATTGTATTAATCAAGCCAACGCGAAAGGCCACACATTTTGGCTGCGTTGAGTAACTTTAAAACACTTTAAATATAAATGAGGAATACTATGAGCACTTCATTGATCAACACAAAAATTCAACCTTTTAACGCAACTGCATACCACAATGGTGACTTTGTAGAAGTGTCTGAAAAAGACGTACTAGGTAAGTGGTCAATCTTCTTCTTTTACCCTGCAGATTTCACGTTTGTATGTCCTACTGAGCTTGGCGATGTTGCTGATTACTACGAGCAGCTACAAGAAATGGGTGTAGAAGTTTACTCAGTATCAACTGATACTCACTTCACGCATAAAGCATGGCATGACACGTCAGACACTATTGGTAAAATTAAATTTCCAATGATTGGCGACCCAACTGGCCGTATTACTCGCAGCTTTGGCGTTATGATAGAAGATGACGGCCTTGCACTTCGCGGTACTTTTGTAATGAACCCAGAAGGCGAAATTAAAGTAATCGAAACTCACGATTTAGGTATTGGCCGTAGCGCTAAAGAGTTAGTACGTAAAGTACAAGCTGCTCAATACATTGCAACTCACGACGGTGAAGTTTGCCCTGCATCTTGGCAGCCAGGTGAAGACACACTTGCTCCTTCACTAGACCTAGTTGGTAAAATCTAAATATAGGTTTCCCCACTTTCATGAGGGCAGGTAACTGCCCTTAAACCAACATCATTTCGTTTGTTGGTGCCTCCTATCTCAACTCGGACTCATTAGCACATGCATTAGTTGGCATGGGAGGCTTGCTGTTTAAATTTTCCTAAAAAGGGTTAAGCCATGTTAGATAACAACATTAAAAATCAATTAAAAAGCCATTTTGAATCGCTTACTCAACCTGTTGAGCTGCTTATTGCCTTGGATGACAGCAAAAAATCAGCAGAAGTAGAAAGCTTAGCAAACGACTTAGCATCATTAAGCGACAAGTTCACGGTAGTGAGCAACCCCGATTCGAGCGCACGTCGCCCATCTATGGTTGTGCATTCACCTGAAAAAAACACCCACATTACGTTTGCTGGCGTACCTATGGGTCACGAATTTACAAGTTTAGTGTTAGCGCTTTTACACACTGGCGGACACGCAAGCAAAGCAAAAAGCGAAGACATTGAACAAATAGAATCACTCAATCAAGAACTTAATTTTGAAGTATACATAAGCTTAAGTTGCCAAACATGCCCGCAAGTAGTGCAGGCGCTAAATACAATGGCAGCAACAAACAGCAAAATTAAAGCAACAATGATTGACGGCGCACTCTTTCAAGACGAAGTAGAAGAGCGCAATATTTTAGCAGTACCAGCTGTGTACTTAAATGGCGAACCATTTAGCCAAGGTGCATTAAGCCTGACCGACATTTTAAATAAAGTAGACTCTAAAGGCGCGGCTAAACAAGCTGCAGCATTAAGCGAAAAAGACGAGTTTGATGTGTTAGTAGTAGGTGGCGGACCTGCGGG
>NZ_AUTO01000347.1:0-19188 GCF_000498055.1 Pseudoalteromonas sp. TB51 | reverse complement strand
CGGGTGCCTCAGCCGCTATTTATTCTGCTCGTAAAGGGTTAAACACCGGTATAGTTGCCGATAGATTTGGTGGCCAAGTTGCCGATACGTTGGCTATCGAAAACTTTATTTCGATTAAAGCCACTGAAGGTCCAAAGCTTGTTGCTCAGCTTGAAGAGCATGTTAAAGAATACGATGTAGATGTAATGCATAACCAACGCGCAGCAGGGCTTGGTCGCGGTAGTAATGGTTATGAAATTACCCTTGAAAACGGGGCTACTTTAAAAGCTAAATCGCTTGTTTTAGCAACCGGTGCACGCTGGCGTGAAATGAACGTCCCTGGTGAGCAAGAATATCGCGGTCATGGCGTAGCTTACTGCCCACACTGTGATGGTCCGCTATTTAAGGGTAAGCCTGTTGCCGTTATTGGTGGTGGTAACTCGGGTATAGAGGCGGCTATCGACTTAGCTAACATTGTAGAGCATGTAACTGTGCTTGAGTTTGCTGATACGCTGCGCGCTGACGAAGTACTTATTCGCAAAGCGAATAGCTTAAGCAACATCACTATTATTAAAAATGCGCAAACCACTGAAGTAGTAGGCGATGGTAAAAAAGTAACCGGACTTAATTACACTGACCGTGTAACAGGCGAGGAAAAATCATTAGCACTTGCAGGTATTTTTGTACAAATAGGTTTGATCCCTAATACCGAATGGTTAAAAGAGAGCGACCTTACACTAAGCAAGTTTGGCGAGATAGAAATTGACGCTAAAGGCGCAACCTCATTACCGGGCGTTTACGGTGCGGGTGACGCGACAAATACGCCGTTTAAGCAAATCATTATTGCAATGGGTAGTGGTGCAACAGCAAGCTTAGGGGCGTTTGATTACTTAATTCGCCATAGCGAGCAAAGTAACCAAGACAAAAATGCAGCTTAATAGGCAAACCTTCTCTTGATGTAACAGCAATAGGTACACCCAAAAGCTGTTTGTTAACCCAAGCCGCCCTCTCCAAAGGCGGCTTTTTTAATGCTTATAACAATATCTCTATTAATCACAGCCACCAGAATCCCCACCGCAATCATTATTAGAGTGTGAGTTATTACTAGCATAAATTGAAGAGTCAGTGCTTGTATAAGTTGAACGGCCTTGTGATGCCTTACCACTGATAAACGTAACTAATAGCAATACGCTTGATACAATAACAACGATTATTGATGAACCCCATTGCCCTGTAGAAATGCCTTTAAATATGGCTAACAACAGTACAGTAAAAAGTAATGTTCTTATTATATTTCTCATAGTATGTCCTTACTAAATTAAAGCGAATTTACTTTAGCTGTATGTTCTAAGGCATTAGAAAGCGCTTTTTCTATGTGCGGAAGCTTAAACGGCTTAGAGACAAACATATCCATGCCTGCTTGCTGGCAAGCTAGTTTATCTTGCGACGATGTATTAGCAGTTAGCGCTACAATGTAGGTGCTTTCGCTAGGGCAAATACGTTGCGCTCTCAGCGTTTTAGTGGCTTCAAAACCATCCAGGATTGGCATAATGCAATCCATAAAAATAAGGTCGTAATGCTTTTGCTTACACTTAAAAATAGCGTCTTGGCCATCAATGGCGCAGTCGGCTTTTACGTTTAACTTATCAAGAGAGGCATCAAGCACACGGCGGTTTATATCGTTGTCATCAACAATAAGTACACTGAGCGAGTGGCTGTTTAACTCAATTTTTGATTTAATATCGTCTATTACTTGCTCTTTACCAAGCTCTAGCGGAATATTAATGCTAAACGTTGAGCCTTTTTGTAGCTCACTTGTCACCTTTATTGTGCCGCCCATGTATTCTACAAGCTCTTTTATAATTGCTAGGCCAAGCCCTGTGCCCCCTTTATTATTTTTAGCGTCAACCTCTTGTGTAAACGGCGAAAATAAAGACTCTAAAAAGGCAGGGGTCATTCCGCGACCAGTGTCAGAAACAGTGATACCAAGAGATAACGCATCGTTATTATTTATGAGCTGTGTTTTAAGTTTTACATGGCCTTGCTCGGTAAATTTTAATGCGTTACTTAATAAGTTAGAGGTAATTTGGCTCAGGCGTGTGCTGTCGCAAAAGGCCCAGCAGCTATCATCAATTGTATTTTCTATGATTAATTCAACATGGGTTTCTTTAAATAACGGGGTATATAAAGAGGCTAAATCACTAAATATGGTTTTAAGCAGTACATCGGTTGGCTCTAGTTTTAATTCACCATGATTAATTTTAGAAAAATCGAGTACTTCGTTGATAATATTAAGTAAAATATCAGCGCTGCGTAGCGCTATTTTTATTTTTTCGTCTCGTTTTTCAGTGTCTTTTTCATCTGTTAAGGTGGTGAGCATGCCAGTTATGCCATTTAGCGGGGTGCGTAACTCGTGGCTAATTTTAGCAAATAGCATACTTCTATCTTCTAACATATGCTCTGCTTCGGCTTTTTTCTTTTTTAGCGCTTCTCTAAGTAATATAGATTCGGTAATGTCTTGAAATGTACCAAATAGCCTTATGCAATTACCTTCGTGAAACTCGGCTTCTCCAAAAGTCGAAATCCAAATTTCTTGGTTTTGTGCAGTGATAACCTCAAGTTCTAAATCCCATTTTTCACCTTTGTTTATGGCGTTTTCTACCGCTTTATTTATGGCTTCTCTGCTGGGGCCCTCTTTGTAAAACTCAATTGCGTTATCAACTATTGGCTGGTAGTCATCGGCTACCTGATGAAGGCGTTTAGTTTGCTTACTCCAATAAACTTTGTTCTCGATTAAATCGACCTCCCAAGTGCCGATATTAGCGATGTTTTCGAGCTTTGAAAGGGTGTAGCTATTTTTTAAAAGTTGCTCTTTCGTGTCTATTTTTGCAAATTCAGATCCTAACCATTGGGCAAATAGCTCAATGTAATCGTAGGCTTCGTCGCTAAATGCAGTTGACTCGTTAGGCGATGAAAAGTTAACCGTGCCAAAGGTTTTATCGGCTACTTTTATAGGTGCGCCAATGTAGGACTCAAGTTGAAAATTTATGTAACAAGGGTGAGTTGCAATCGTACTTTGTGAGGCTTTATGAAACGATAGCGCCGAGCCCGCAGATAACGTATGGACGCAATAGGTGCCATCTAGCTCAAATTGTGTACCGGGTAATAAGGCGTTATCGGGTGTTAGAGCATGTAATACTGTGTACGTATTAGCATCAATTTTACTAATTATTGCTACATCAAGGCTGAACACTTCTAGGCCAAACGCGAGTAGGTTTTTAATTTTAGAATTAAAATCCAGAGTTTGGTCTGAGACTATATCGTGAAAACGCCTTAAAAAGTTCACCGCAATTACCTTAATTGTATTTTATATCGTTATGCGTATCGGCAGATAGGCACATTTATTTATATGTTTTTAACAGTTTATACCAACAGGCGTAAACCGTTGAGCAATATATTGAGTAATGGGTGTTAGGCTATCAACACGCGAACTTAATTGTTTTGCTCAATTAGCAAACTTTTCCCATTAATAGGTAGAATTAGGCGTGTATTCTGGGTTTATGTCGCCGCCTACTTCTTCTGGGTCTACATCGTTTATAAGCAACACTTCGCGCACGGCTTCAATATGATCAAGCACCGTTTGATAGCGCTCGCCATATTCGTACTTTGTTACTTCAATTGCTTGCGGCATGTAAGTAAATGCAATTTTTAGTGCGTGTAACGCGTCTGGATTGATTTTATCGCTCATAAATTTCTCTCATTTTATCAATGTATAGTGATTTGTTTAACAGCTGCAAAAAGAGCCTGCCTAGGGACAATTAGCTTTTTGCATATGCCTTAACAAAATAACAATAATTATAGAGTTTGTTGACTGTTAAAGTTAAAAATTTGCCTGTTTAGTCGTTATTTTAATGGGCTAAGCAGTTAAGCACTGATCAGTATGATAACGCAGTTGTTTTTGGGATTATTTAAAACATTTTTAGCTCATCATATTTGCCTACCTAAATACCAAGTATGCTCAAAAAATGTAATTTTATAAATAAACAGGCATTGATTGTGCGAATAAAAAGGAGCTTGTTCGCTTATTAAGTAACGATAATATGTTGCATAAATTTACAAATGCGCAATATAATGCAAATAGTTGTTATTTGCATGTGCAGGTGTGCGCGCCTGCTATTTATTAAATGAGCTAAAAATGAATAATAAAAAAACCTTTAGCGCTACAAAGCGTCGCCATTTAATGGCGTGCGTATTGGCATTGGTAACCGCTACGGTGATGATCACCGGGATGACTACCTACTTGCCATTACAAATGAGTGAACAAATTTTACTGCCTATTTTACTGTTTCCAATTATTTGGGTTGGGCTTTTTATATATGCCTACATTAGCGAAAAAGCATGGCAGCCATTTTTACTCATGATCACTTTGTGTTTAGTGCATGGAATTTTAAGTTATTTTGCATTAATGCAGGGGCAAGGATGAAATCAATTACTTTAAAAAAGCTATTTTTATTACATAGTTGGGTGGGCGTAGTAACCGCCGTTTTATTGTTTGTTGTGGCATTTACCGGCGCGTTAGCAGTACTTGCAAGGCCTGAGCTAAAAATTTGGGCCAACCAATCACTGCAGCAAACTCAACATATTCCTAATAGTGAAATAAGCACATTAGTTAATACATACCACGCTCAAGTGCCCAAAGAGTTTGGTGAAAACATTCATGTGTTTATGCCAACAGGGCATAATTTTCACTTATTGGCTTTAGTATTTGAATCGCACCATGGTGATGAAAATTACCAGCAAGAAGTACTTCGGGCATTTGAATTTGACCCAGCGAGCTTAGCGTTGGTAAATACCTACTATGGCCCCAGTAAGCAATATTATGCCAATAGAAAAACAGATGCAGCCAGCTACATTGGTGAGTTTCACGCTGACTTACATTTAGGGCGACCTATAGGGCTTATTTTAACTGGGTTTTTAGGTTTAACATTATTAGTAAGTACGGTAACTGGCTTATTTATACATCGTAAATTAATTAAAGAGCTGTTCACCTTTAGGTGGCACAAAGGCTTAGATGTAACCATAAGTGACGGCCACAAGGTAATGGGCATTTGGGGCAGTATTTTTAATATTGTAATTGGCTTTAGTGGCGCATTTTTAGGGCTCGCAACCGTAATTTTACTACCGGCAGCAGCTTTTGTTAGCTTTGGAGGCGACCAAGATAAGTTGATAGAAACTTTTACAGCTATTCCCGAGCCAATAATTAGTCATGTAAATCAGCCAACTAACATAACCGCTATTTTAAGTGATGCGCAGCAACGCTACCCACACGCTGTTATTTTAGATGCCACGGTAATGGCGCATAACGATGCTAACGCACAAGTGTATTTACGCCTTTTAGGAGGCGAAGCCGTGGCTTCTCAGTTATTGCATTACAATGGGCAAGGGGAGTACATCACTTCAATGAGTAGTTTTGGCGATATAGCAGGGGTATCAATTAAAATTATTGAAATACTCTTCCCACTCCATTTTGGTAATTTTGCTGGCTTATTTGTCAAGTTACTTTGGGTAATGCTTGGCTTAGCATGTGCCTTAATGCCACTTTCAGGCATGATGATGTGGTTAGCAAAGCGTACCAGAGGCAGCACACCAACGCTTAGCGCTGGCGCGTATGCAAGGTGGAACCGCTTTATTATAGGCAGTTGCGGTGGTTTAGTGCTTGCTTGTTGTGTGTTATTCCCTGTGCAAGTACTTTTAAACTATGCCGTGGCTGGTGTTGAGCACAATGCTTACTTTGGGCCGGTATTTTTTTACACGTGGTTAGTATGGCTAGTAATTGCAGCATTTTGGCAAAACTATAAAAACTACTTTAGAGCAACCTTGTTGCTTTGCGCCTTATTCTTAATAAGTGTTTTACCACTTAATAGTGTATTGGGCGTTAATAATGTTATTAACGCAAACAGTACCCTAGTGGCATTTACAGATATTAGCTTTTTAATTGTGGGACTGGCGTTTTTATGGGGATACTTAAAAACAAAACCTGATGCCATAGCACTTGCAGAGGTAAAAGCAGCATGAGCACCGTTATGATAGTTATTGCGCTAGCGTGTTTACTGGCCGCTTTATTATTAATGAGAAGTAAGCACTACAATGTAGCCTATAAGTGGCTGTATTGTTGTGCTTTAATAGCTATTGCCTTAGCGTTTTTTATACATGTTTACGCTGTGCTAGCGGGGATTGTATGCACCATTGCAGCGTTTACTATAATGGGCATACTGGTTGCGCTATCTAAAGGGAAACAACACACTTAGCTTAAAAAGGCTTTGGCTGTATCAATTCCCATTTTGTACCCATCGTTAAGGCGTTTAACATTTTTTGTTGTACGGCCCACTCTAAATTGGGGCGGTGGAGCAATAATATTGATTTTGCAATCTTCAGGCGGGTTATTAATAAAATCTATGCTGCTGTTATAAACATGCGCTCTGTTAATCGAGCTATTTATTAAAGCAGGGTAGTTTTTATAAAGTTTTTTGGTTAACCACTGAGATTTACTTGGCTTTTTTCTATAGCCTAGTGGCTGAGAAAGCACCACGGTTATTTCTTGAGCACCCATTTCGTATGCTTTTATTACGGGAATAGAGTCTGCTACGCCGCCATCGGTCATCGCAATATCATTAATTATAGGGTAGTTACGATACGCAATTGGAATCGCGCACGATGCCTTAAGTTGCTCTACCATCGCATCACTACTTGCTTTAAGGTAATGGGGCTTCCCTGTGGTGATAGCTGTAGAGACGATATAAAATTCGTGAGCTGCCTTTGCAAAGGCTTCTGTATTGAGGGGGATTTCTTTAATGGTTGCTTGCCACAGCCAATCTAAATCAAATAAGTGGCCGCCTTTGATAAAGCGCGCTAAGTTAATAAATTCAGGCCGACACGAAAAATCGGTAATAACATGGTAGTTTCGTTTAGGTTGTTGGCATAAATAAGCGGCTATATTGGTAGCGCCAGCAGAAACCCCAAAGTAATTAGTAAAAGGTTGATAGCGCTGCGCTAAAAACTCATCCAACACGCCGGCGGCAAAAATACCGCGCATTGCACCTCCCTCAACCACTAAAGAATGTTTATTTTTATTATTAATCATACTATTACCTCCCTTTTGATGATATTACCAACTAACCAAGTAAAGCGCGATAAAATGCTGAAATAATTATACCCATTTGTCACAATACTTAATTCACTTAAGGGATTAAACTTAGCGCTAACGGCGCTAAAAATTTTGATATAAACAGAGCAATAACGAAGCTTTTACCCTGTAATCAACATGGTTTAGTATTTAAAACTAAATCACTTAATTAAGCTATTTGGTATTAGTGCACTGTTTAGCTTAAAAAAAGCGTTTAGCTGCTTATGTGTTTTGTTTAATCGTAAGTGTTGGGTATTTCTGATAAAGTATTTATTAATACAAGGCTTTGTTAATATTAAAGAATCGTTATTTATGACTGACTTAAGTGTGACCGTATTTAGTAATTTGCAAAATAAGTTAGGTGAAAGCCCGCTTTGGCACCCTTTGCTTGAAACGCTATTTTGGGTAGATATAGAAAAAAATCTCCTGCTAAGTAAGTGTTTAACAAAGCCTGACTCACTAACACAAGTTGAAATGCAAGATACGGTTTCGGCTTTAGCGTGGCTTGATAAAGCACACCTTATTATTGGCACCAGTACGGGTATTTATAAATACCATATAGCTTCTGGGGTGCGCCAAACGCTCACATTTTTAGAAAATACCCAGTCCACACGGCGCTCTAACGATGGTCGAGCCGACCCTTGGGGTGGTTTTTGGCTAAGCACTATGGATAAAAACGCCCGCTCAGGCGAAGGTAAGATTTACCGTTTTTATCAAAATTCGCTTAATTGCGTGGTGCAAGGTTTAACCATTCCCAACGGGTTATGTTTTGATAAAGCGCGCTCACGTGCTTATTACTGCGACTCAAAAGCCAGCTGTATTTTTACTTTAAATGTAAACCCAGACAGCGGCGAGCCTATATTACCCGCCCAAGTTTTTTATCAATTTAAAAATACCCAAGTAGACCCAGATGGCTGTGTGATTGATGCCCTTGGCAACTTATGGCTTGCGGTATGGGATATGGGCTGCGTTATGTGTTTATCGCCAGATGGGGAGGTTTTAAACACACTGCCACTTGCTGCAACAAAACCTACAAGCGTTGCGTTTGGTGGCAATAACGCACAGTGGCTATTTGTAACTTCTGCAGATGACAGTAATGTAAAAACTAACCAGTCATTACAAGGTAATGTATTTAAAATATCAGGTATAAAAAACGGGCAGCTAGAGCCGCCCGTAATAATATAAAACGTTACGGGGCAGGGGCAACCCACATAACACCTACCTCTTTTTTAACCACTATTACTTTGGTGCCAGCACTAATGGGTTGTGTACTTTTGAGTTGCCAGCTTATGCCAGAATATTGATGTGTTGTTATTTCTTTATCTGAAACATCTTTTGCTAATACAAAAGTAAGATCGGCGAAATCGCTATTTATTTGCTTAGAATCTACATTTTCTTGCATACGTTTCATGGGTTTCCATAAAAGTAGTGCCAAAACAGCGGTAATGATGGTATTGCTCCAAAGTGCCGCTGTAATAGTTTCGGGTAGTACTCCTGCAACCATTAATAGCCCAGAAGTAAGCAAAGACAACCCCAAGAAAAGCAGAATAATAGTAGATAGCCCTAAAACGGTGACTTCTATTATTAATGCAATAATACCTATAACCATTAAAGCTTGTGGTAAATTTTGCGAAATTAGGTCCATATATTCTCCTAAATTAAGCTAATAGGCTTTATTGCAGCTTTTGCGTTTTATTTAATGTATTGATAATAGACATACCTTGCGCTACGAGCGAGCTAGCATCGGTGGCGTTATCGGGAAGTAAAACGACCGATGACTCTTTAGCTATGGCCTCTTTTGCAGCGATAGCCTTAGTTGCAAGGTCTAATTGGATAGCTTTTTGTCCTTGCTCTGTATCTGCTGCAGCACCTACTTCACGCAGAGCATCTGCTTGTGCTTCAGCTACCGCAATAATGGCTTTTGCTTCACCTTCTGCTCTGAGTATTTGTTCTGCTTTTTCTGCTTCTGCGGCAAGTACCTGCGCCTGCTTTTTACCCTCTGCAACATTAATATTTGCTTGTCTGTCACCTTCGGATTCTAATATTTGCGCGCGTTTTACACGTTCAGCTTTCATTTGTGCTTCCATTGCTTCCATAACTGATTGAGGCGGCACAATATCTTTTATTTCATAGCGTAAAACCTGTATACCCCATGGCTCAGCTGCTTGGTTAATAGCTGCCACAATGTTGGTATTTAATAAGTCACGTTCTTCAAATGTTTTATCTAGTTCCATTTTACCTAACTCTGAACGCATAGTTGTTTGCGATAATTGAGTAACAGCAAATACATAGTCATCCACGCCGTATGTTGCTTTGTAAGGGTCAAGTACTCGAAAGTACAATACACCGTCAACAATTAGAGAGATATTATCTTTTGTGATGGCTGACTGTGAGGGAACATCTTGAGCTTGTTCTTTCAAACTACGGTCTGCAGCAATGCGGTCTATAAATGGCACAATAAAATTGAGACCGGCTTCTTTAGTTGATTGGTATTTTCCAAAACGCTCTATTAACCATGCTCGGTTTTGAGGTACAAACTTAACACTACTTTTTAGAAGTACAATTACAAAAACAAGTAAAAATGCTTCAACAGTAAATACCATATTTAGTATTTGATTGATTGGATCCATTTAAAAATTCCTTATGAGAGTGGAGTTGCTGAGTTGTTGTATTGTTTATAATTTCAGCGTGTATAGATTATCACTACTTGAATTTATGCACCACAAAAACAAGCTTTTAGTGAGTGGGTTTAAATTGGCACACCTTATTACGGCCTGTTTCTTTTGCGGTATAGAGTGCTTGATCGGCTTTGCTTATAAAGCACTGTGGCGTGCTATTTTTATCAGGCGTGGCTGAATAAAAACCGATACTTAATGTTAAGTACTCACTTACGGTAGAATTATTGTGTTTTATGCCTGCCGCGTTAATTGCTTGTTGAATTAAGCGGGTAAATTGCTGGCAGTCTTGCTCATTAGTTGCCGGTAAAATGACGGCAAATTCTTCACCGCCATAGCGCGCGGCTAAATCGCCTTCGCGTCGGCATTGCGACTTAAGCGCAGCTGCCACCTTGACTAAGGCTTCATCGCCTTGTTGATGGCCGTAGCTATCGTTGTAATTTTTAAAAAAATCAATATCGCACATAATTAAGCTAATGGGTTGCTTTGCACGTGCGCAGCGTTTAATTTCGCTCTCTAGTGCTTTGTCAAAACAACGCCTGTTTGCAATTGTGGTGAGGCTGTCAGTATTTACAAGGTGGTTAAGCTTTTGATTTGCGGTAATTAGCTGTTGTTGAATATGCTGAAGCTCTTGCTTGTAGTTTAAGTTTTTAAACGCATTAGCGATTATTTCACCTACTAGTTTTAACCTAATTAAGTCTAAGTCTGTCCACTCACGTTTTTGTTTTACACAATCACAACCAATAAAACCTACTAGCTCCTTATCGTAGCGAAGGCCAATACACAGTACCGATTGAATACCTTCACGCTCAAGTTCTTGTTTTTCTTTAGCCGCTTTTGCTGGGAGGCTGGCAACATCATTTACTTTAAATAAGTGTGTGGTGCCCATTAAATTAGCAAAGTAGGGGAGTGAGTTTTTTGGTATGTGCTGTAGTTGATCTTTAAATGGCTGAATACCTTGGTTAACCCACTCATGGGTGTTACGCATTGACTTACCATCGTCAGAAAATTTAAATAAGTAGCTCCTATCGGCATGGCATACAGTGCCAATGGCTTTAAGCGCAAACTCTATATGAGTATCAATATCGTCAATTTGAATATCTATTAAGTCGGTAGAAATTTTTGAAATAATTTTATCAAAGTTATATTGCGCATCTTCGTTGTGTTCAATTATCTCAAACGTAGCAATGTATAAGTGACTATTTAGCGAGGCAAGTTTGGCGTTTAGTAATAGGCCGTGTGTTTGTTTTTGTAAAAATACGTGGCAGTTAGTATTTATAACTAAGTATTTTTCAAACAATTGCGCAACAGTAAATTGTTTTTTACTTTCTGGACTACTTAGCGTGAGGTGCTTAAAGTCTGCATCTTTTAAGGTTGGCTGTGAGGGTAAATCAAATATACTCTGCGCTTGAGTGTTTGCTTTATAGGCTTGTGTTTTAGCATCATAAAGTACAACGGCAAACGGAATAAGCTTTATAGTACTCCACATATCTTCGATTGGTTTTAAGCCCACTCATTGCTCCAGTTGATTTTACATACAATTTAATTGTTCCTACTATGTTATTTAGTACAACTTTAGCTATTTTGCTAAGTTTTTAGTGCGTTTAAGAGGGCTTCGTATTACAATTGCTACTGTATATCATTACCCTTTTCTACTCTAAGCCACCTGACGGCTTATTTGCATTTTAAGTATAGGTTTTTCAAGCATTTCATGACAGAAATCACTACACACCAGGCGTCTCGTCGTCGGTTACTTATCGCTTTAGCGATAACATGTTCATTTATGGTAATTCAGGTAATTGGCGCTTATTACGCTAATTCGCTTGCTGTACTTGCCGATGCAGGGCACTTATTTGTGCATAATAGCTCGCTATTTATTGCCCTTATTGCCTCAAGCTTAGCAATTCATTTTGCTAAAACCTATAACGATGGCTATCAACGCGCTGAGCTCATTGGTGGTTTAATTAATGGTTTACTGTATTTGGCGATAAGCTCCGTAATTTTATATGAAGGTGTAGAGAGAATTTCCCATCATAACGATGGCCATGATTTAGCAATAAACAGCTTTTTAATGTCGAGTATTGCTTCTGTAGGGTTTTTATTTCATGGTGCTGCAGCGTGGGTACTTTATAAAGGCCGCAAAGCAAGCATTAATGTGTACGCTGTATTTTTACATTCGTTTTTTGACATTATATCGACCATTTCTACGTTTATAGCTGGCGTACTTATTTATTTTACGGGCTGGAGCATTATTGATATTTTATCGAGCATGCTAATTGCCTCGTTTGTGTTATTTACCGGCGGTAAAGTGATCACGAGCTGTATTAAGGGGCTGTTCTTTAATAACGCTAAGTTGCCTAAAGTGAAGGATATTGAGCAGTCAATTACCGATTTAGAACATGTGCATAACGTACATAATGTGACGGTGTCGCGCAAAGACAGCGATATTATTGTCGGCGCTCACGTGGTGTTAAAAGAGCATTGTACAATTGAAAAGCACGATGAAGCCTGCCGCTTAAAAATAGAAAAACTTCTCGCTGCGCGTTTTAATGTTAAAAGCAGCGTACTGCAAATAGAAAGCCACGAATGCCAGCATATTCATAGCTAACTTTTTATTAAAGTGTGAATATGCTCATGTGTTTCGGGGTTTTGTAATTGCTCTGCACGCATTGGTTTTGCAAAATAATAACCTTGTAAAACATGACAACCCAACCCTTCTAAAAAGGCTTTTTGTTGCTTAGTTTCAACGCCTTCGGCTATGCAATAAAGCTCCAAGTTTTGAGCTAAAGTGTAAATGGTTTTGATGATCGACTCATCACTTTTATCAACCCCAATGCTGTTAACAAAGCTTTGATCTATTTTAATGACATCAATAGGGAACTGGCTCAAATAAGTAAGTGATGAGTAGCCGGTGCCAAAATCATCGAGTAACAGCTTAAAACCAGCCGATTTTAACTTTTGTAGTTGCTTTGCGGCTTTTTGCTTGTCTTCTAGGAGTATGTTTTCTGTAATTTCTAGGCGCAGTTGTACTGGGCTCATTTGATGATGTTTTAATATATTGGTCAGCTTGGTTGCTATATTCGTCCTTAAAATGTGCTTTGGCGACAAGTTAAGTGAAATATAAAATAATGGGTTGCTGGCCAATGTAGGGGCTAGCTCAGTTAGCGCGCGCTCTAAAGCTTGCTCCGTTAATGCTTCTATCAGGCCTGTTTCTTCAGCAATAGGGATAAATAATGCCGGCGAGACAAATTGGCCGTTATTTTCCCAGCGCATAAGTAACTCAACCCCATTTATTGTTTGTGCGTGCGTGTCTATTATGGGTTGGTAGTGATTAAATAATAGATTATCTTTCGCAGCATCTTTTAAATCGTTTTCGAGGATGAGCTTTTGTTTTATTTGCTCGTTCATCGAGTCGTTAAAAAACTTAAACCCGTTTCGGCCAGCTTGCTTTGCATGCATCATGGCTACATCGGCGTTTCTGATCAGTAAATCCGTCGAGCTGGCATCAAATGGGTATAAAGCCACGCCAATACTGGCTGATATATTAATAGAAAAATCTTCGATAATGACCTTATTGGCAAGTTCTGAGCTGATACTTTTGACTATGTTATTTAGTGCGGCTATGTCTTCTACGTTATCAATAAGCACTAAAAATTCGTCACCGCTTTGGCGGCCTAGCGTGGCATTACTTGGCAACATAGCGCTCACTCTTTGGGTAATATTACACAGTAGTTGATCTCCCACTGCGTGGCCAAATGTGTCGTTTACCGGTTTAAATTTGTCTAAATCTATAAATAGTAAAGCGCTTTGAGTGAGCTGCTGGTGAGCTTTTTTAATCGATTTACCAATTTTTTGATGCATTAAACTGCGGTTAGGTAATTGTGTAAGGGGATCGAAATTGGCTAAATAGCGCAGCTCGTCTTCTGCCTTTTTTTGCTCGGTTAAATCCGAAATAACAATTACATAGTAACTTATGCTATGTGTATCTTTAGCAATTGCAGTGGCACTTATATGTATGGGGTGGTGCGGGTTAGTTGCAGTTTTAATAACGGCATCAGTTCGCCAATTTTGTTTTGCTGTTAAGCTTTTTAATGTGCTGGCATAGCTTTTACATTGCGTTTTACCTATCGCATTAACAAACACTTTTAAGCTAAGCGGATGTTTATGAGTTTGCGAAAAGGTTTTTATAAAACTGTTATTTGCAGAAACCGGCACCAAATTATTATCTAGAATAAGCAGCCAGTCGTTTATTTGCCCAAACGCCTCACCTAAAATGTTGGCTTGCTGCTCATTGGCACGTTGCTCAGTTATGTTGGTATATATGCCAGATACAGATACCGGTTTATTTGTTTGCTCGTCATAAATAATTTGCCCTAAATCTTGATACCACAACCAATGGCCAAGCTTATGCTTTAACCGGTAAGTTGCTTGCCAATGCTCATGCTTTTTTTGTTTGGTAAAATTTAACCAGTGCGAAATAACCCGAGGTTTGTCTTCAGGGTGAATTAAAGCTAAATAATGTTTTAATGGAATACGGTTTGGCAAATTAGTATACCCAAGCTCACTCCCCCGGCTTGTATTTACCGAATCGTCGCTGTAATGGTAATCCCAAATGCCACTTTTATTGTTACTGAGCGCAAGCTCGGTTTGTTTTTGTGAGTGTATTGTCGCTTTTTGCGCATTAGCTATGGCTAGCTGTCTGCTTCTGTATTGCCAAAACAGTAAACACAGCACAGTTATAATAATTAAAATATAAGCCGCATACGCATAAGGAGACTTCCACGGCGCGTATGCCACATTAAAATTTAACAGCGCTGGCTTTGATTCAGTCGCACTATTAAAATTATACGCGCTGGCCTTTAATTGATAATTACCTGGTGGGAGCTTTGTAAAAAATATTTTGTTTGCTTTTAAATCATCATACTCTAGCGAAGTAGGTCCTTGAAGCGTAATTTTGTACCGTGTTTCCGCGCTATTTTGAAAATCAAAATTAGAAAAGCTGACCTCCAAACCCATATCCTCATGTGTTAATTGCAATGCAGAGGTGGCAAACTGATTTGGCTGATAATCTAAATCGCGCGACATTAAAGTTATATCGGTTATTGAGGTTGTTGTTTGCGTGCTTTGCTGTAAAAACTCAGCGGGGTTAAACGAAATCGCACCATAACTGCTGCCAAACATTACATTGTTATTTTTAAGTGTAATTGCCCCTAAAGTGCTAAATAAATTAACAGATAAACCATCTTTTACTGTAAAAACTCGCAGTCTTAACATATCAGTATTTAAGCGGTACAAACCATTTTTACTGCTAAACCATAAATAGCCATACTCATCGCTAATAAGTGAATAAATAGACTGCGTTTTTAAGGCGTTACTTACGTTAAAGTGGTGCTTTTTTTCAAAGCTTTGCGCATCAATACCCACTAGGCCTTCGCTGGTTGTTGCTAACCATAAAATATTGTTTTTATCGGTTAACCAGTTTTCGACTGTGTGGTAATTTTGGCTGTCTTTTTTACTGGTTTTATAAATAGTGGTAAGTGTGTTTGTTTGCTCGTTAAACCGGTAAAAATGGGTAGTTGTACTTAATACAAATTCATTTGGGTAATCATCAAAAGGTCGATGAAAAGTATAGGCCTCTAAAGGGTTTACATGTTGTTTTAACCCGTTAATTTCGCGCGTTAAGCCTGTTTTGCCATTGTACACATAAAAACTGTGATCATTATAAAAAGCGAATGTGTCGGGGGCTACCTCAGACAAACCATAAATAACCGCACCTTCAGACAGTGCGTTATTTAAATCTTTTTTTGCAACGGCAGTGCCTGTTTCTTTGTCAAATAAAATTAAACTGTAGTACCCCGTTAGCCATAAATACCGCGAAGTGGAATCTAAATGCGCTTTATTAATTGCAAAAATAGCGTATTCACCATAAACCGCTTTAGGGTCTTGTGAGGTTAGGTAGTAGGTTGTTTTGTTTTTAGCATTTACATGGGCAAGGCCATTATCGGTGCCGTACCACATAGTTAAATCTTCGTCTTGGTAAATACTGTTTATATAGTTGTTTTCGGGTAGGGTGGTTTTGTTAAAGCGCCGTGTATTTATTGACCAAGTAAGCACGCCTTGAGTGCGCGACGCCAGCCAAAACACGCCACTTGAGTCGACCATTAAATCGTTAATAGTATTTTCGGTAATATTAAATTTACTTTGATCAAAGCTAAGAATTAACTCAGTGGTGCCCTTTTCTCGGTTAAATTCGAACAAGCCATGCTCTGTGGCAATAAATTCGCCATAGGGTGTATTGCTGTAATCCCAAATATTGTAATCAGCAATCACGCTTTTAGTGCTTTGAGTTGTAGTTGCTCCTGCTGAGCTATTTAAACTTAATGCGTACATGCCCTCAACGGTGCCTACTAATAATCCTAGCGCGGGGTCTACAGATAAAAATTTAACATTACTGTTATCGACTGTTTGTTTATCGGGGGTATGTAAATTAAGAGGGGTTAATGACTCTGTTTTTAGGTCGTAACTAAATAAACCAGTTTGAGTGCCTATAAATAGCGTATTTTTGTAATATTTTAATGCGCGCACCACGCTGTTTTCATTGCCTATAGTAAACTCTAAAGTAAGTAAATTTGTTTTAGAGTTAAGTGAATAAACGTTGTTTAAAATGGCAAGGTAAAAGGTATCTTGGTGCTGAGCTATCGCTTCAATAGAAGCGAAACTAGCTGTATTACCTGCAAGATTGCCCGAAAATATATTACGAGTAGTTAACGTTTTTGGGTTAACTAAATAGGCACCGGCAAGCTCAGTAGAAACAATTATATTGCCTGCATGCGTTTTAAATAGTGTAGTGATGAAGTTTTCGTTAAGGGTAAATCCGCCATCAAAAGGGGTTACCGTATAGCCGTCAAATCGATTAAGCCCTTGCGCTGTGGCTATCCAAATATAACCTAAATCATCTTGCAAAATTTTAGTTACGTAATTTTGGGATAAACCTTCATCGGTAGATATTCTTTGTAGTTGTTGAGCATAATTTGTGGAGGCCGATACGCTAGTAATACAAAGAAAACATACAGTGGTGAAGAGAAAAAACAAAATACTCAATCGCACTAATAAACTCGCTCTAGGGCAGGGGATATACATATAAAAGTTAAATATAGCACATTTTTTAAAATGTGGATTACAACTTATAACAACTTAATTAAAGCACTAAGTTAGTTATTTATAACCATTTAAGCTACGCTTACTAATTATAATTACTTAAAACGGGGTGTTATGGTTAGTCACAAAAATTTATCTGCAGATAACAGCGTGTTATTAGTGATAGATATTCAAGATAAGCTTTCTCCCGCTATTAGCGAATTTTCTGATTTACTAGGGTGGGCAATAAAAATTGCCAACGTAAGCGCCCTTTTTAAAATTCCTAGCATAGTGACTGAACAATATCCTCAAGGGCTTGGTGGTACAAACAGGCTTTTAAAAAACACCCTTATAAACGCACAGACTGTTGAAAAAACACATTTTAGTGCGTGTAATGAGCCTGCATTTAATGCTGTGTTTACAAAGCTTACGCGTTCACAAATTATAGTAATAGGCACAGAGGCGCATGTATGTGTTTTACAAACTTGCTTAGATTTAATAGCCCAAGGATTTGAGGTGCATGTAGCGGCAGATGCTGTGGGTTCACGAAATACGATGCATAAATCGCTAGCTCTAGAGCAGTTACAACAGGCAGGGGCAATAATTACAAGCGTAGAAAGTATCATTTTTCAGTGGACAAAAAACGCAGCATTACCTGAGTTTAAAGCGGTTTTATCAATTATTAAGTAAAGTTGGCAAGCTAGGCTATATTGATAATTAAATGTGGTCGTAATTATGAGTTAATACGTACAACCCCTGATTTTGTTTAAAAAAATTTTAATAATTAAAGGTATTTATGAATAGTGTAAGTCGTTTATTCACCATAATATTCATTTTTTTGTTTGTAGAGTCTATCGCCCTAGGCTTGTACTTTGGGACACTTACACAAGCATTTATGGTCGGCCTGAATCGCCCCGTGTTTGCCAGAGACTCAATAACTTGAGAAACTGGAACTATGAAAAAATCAAATCGCTATACATCAGAATTTCGTGAACGTGCAATTAGGCTTGTTACCACACAACAGCATGAATACCCTTCTCTTTGGGCTGCGCTAGTATCGATTTCAGATAAACTGGGATGTACCCCAGAAACACTTAGAGCATGGGTCAAGAAATCTCAAGCTCAACCGTCTAAACCCTCTTCTAATACGCAATCAACTGAAGAACGCCTTGCCGTCTTAGAGCGCGAGAATAAAGAGCTCAAGCGAACGAATGATATCCTGAGGCAAGCTGCCGCTTTTTTCGCCCAAGCGGAGCTCGACCGCAAACAGAAGTAATAGTGGATTTTATTGATGCTTGCAGAGAGCATTACGGTGTCGAGTCAATTTGCAAGGAATTGCCGATTGCACCATCAACGTATTATTCTCATAAACAGATACAAAGAGAGCCTGAGCGACTGTCTAACCGCAAAAAGCGTGATGCTGAGCTGATAATACTCATTCGCGAAGTGTGGGAGGATAATATGTCAGTTTATGGTGCAAGAAAAATATGGAAGCAGCTACAGCTTGACGACCATCAAGTCGCCCGCTGTACAGTCGAACGATTGATGCGAGTTATGGGAATTCAAGGTGTTCGTCGGGGTAAAGCACATAAGACAACGATACCTGACGAGCAACAAGATAAGCCACTTGATTTAGTTAATCGTCAATTTACTGCTGAGCAGCCAAATCAACTTTGGGTAGCTGACATCACCTATGTTGCCACATGGAGTGGGTTTGTTTATGTCGCTTTCGTGATAGATGTTTTTTCACGATACATTGTAGGTTGGCGTGTATCAACGACAATGCACACAGAGCTTATTCTTGATGCGTTAGAGCAAGCTATTTGGCATCGTGGCAACCCCGAAGGGTTAATTCACCACAGCGACAGAGGCAGCCAATATTTGTCTATACGATACACTGAGCGACTTGCTGAAGCTGGAATTCAAGCGTCTGTAGGCAGTGTGGGTGACTCTTATGACAATGCATTGGCTGAAACAATAAATGGATTATTTAAAACAGAGATTATTCGCAGAAATGGCCCGTGGAAGAATGTTGATGCTGTTGAATACGCAACGTTAGAGTGGGTCAATTGGTTTAATAATCAACGCTTATTATCTTCAATTGGGTATATTTCACCAGCTCAATATGAAACAGACTACTATGATAATTTAAACGAGTCAGGTAAAGTGGCCTGACTTAAACAAACTGGTCTCCGATGAACTCGGGGCGATTCA
>NZ_AUTO01000346.1:0-29487 GCF_000498055.1 Pseudoalteromonas sp. TB51 | reverse complement strand
TACTTTTTCAAACCACGGTTCGATTCGCTCCCAACCGCCTTCTGAGCCACTTGCCATCATTGCAGGACCATGACGAGCGCCTTCGGCACCGCCAGAAATACCCATGGTGGCAAATTCAAATTTGTTTTGATACTTAAGTTTACGATTAATACCGTCTTTGTAGTTACTGTTACCACAATCTACAATCATATCATTACACTGTACGCCAGCTTCAACAAGCTCATTACACACAGCATCAACCAGTTCGCCTGCAGGCACTAATAATAAAATAGAGCGAGGTGCTTCTAAACGCCTTACCATGTCTCCTAAATCAGAAACAATATGAAGTCTATCGGCCATGCCTTGCGATTTAGCACAACTTAATAACTCTTCACCCGCATGTGGATTTTTATCATATGCGACTAACGTTATGCCTTTTTCAATCATGTTTAAGGCAATATTTTTGCCCATAACGCCTAACCCGACTAATGCAACTTGCATTTAGTGTCCTCCTCGGTAACAACTATTTGGTTAGTAAACTAAGTAATTCATTAAATAATACCGCGTGCATTATACTCATACCGTCATAAAATGCGAACGTTGAGCTAATACAGCATGCTTTTTTATTACGCTATTAAAAAGCACTGCAATTGTATCAAATATAAGGGCTGTGCGGTTACAAATACTCTGCGTATTTTGAATTTAAGATCATTGACGGATTTTGACACCGGTGTCATAATGATGACATATTCGTTTTGTATAAAATAGTGGCAATACTAACTAGTTTGCCTATAACTAAAAATGTTTATACATAAGTTATAAGTATTTTGAAGTCACAAAATAACCGTCAACCTGCTTACACATCTAAGCACACAGGAGAATTTGATGCTAAGACGCACAAAAATAGTCGCTACACTTGGGCCTGCAACAGATCGAGATAACAATCTAGAAAAAATTATTCGCGCTGGCGCTAATGTAGTACGTTTAAACTTCTCACATGGTGTTGCACAAGATCATAAAGACCGTGCAAAAGCTGTACGCGAGATAGCCACAAAATTAGGTAAACATGTTGCTATCCTTGCAGACCTTCAAGGTCCTAAAATTCGTGTTTCAACGTTTAAAGAAGGTAAAGTAAACCTTGAAGTAGGCGCTAAATTCACCCTAGATGCAAAAATGGAAAAAGGTGAAGGCGACGTAAACGCGGTAGGTATTGATTACAAAGAATTACCACAAGATGTAAGCCCTGGCGATTTATTACTATTAAACGATGGCCTTATTCAACTAACCGTTGAGCAAGTAGAAGGTCACTTAGTGCACTGCTCGGTTACCGTAGGTGGTGTATTATCAAATAATAAAGGCATTAACCGTTTAGGCGGTGGTTTAACAGCCCCTGCGTTTACAGAAAAAGACAAAGAAGATTTAATCACTGCCGCTGAAATAGATGTTGATTACATTGCAGTATCATTCCCACGCAGTGGCGATGATATGCGTTATGTACGCTCTTTAGCAGAAGCTGCTGGCTCTAAAGCACAACTACTTGCAAAAATTGAACGTGCCGAAGCCGTAGAAACACAAGAAGCCGTAGATGACATTGTTTTAGCATCAGACGCTGTAATGGTTGCTCGTGGCGATTTAGGTGTTGAAATTGGTGATGCTGCGCTAATGGGTAAACAAAAACTCATTATTCGTCGCGCTCGTTCATTAAACCGTACTGTTGTAACCGCAACACAAATGATGGAATCGATGATCGATAACCCAATGCCAACACGCGCAGAAGTTATGGATGTGGCAAATGCAGTACTTGATGGTACTGATGCAGTTATGCTTTCAGCAGAAACCGCTGCCGGTGATTACCCTGAAGAAACAGTCGCTACAATGGCACGTGTTTGTTTAGGTGCAGAATCGCAAAAAGAAACCCATGTATCTAAGCACCGTTTAGACAGCCGTTTTTCTAACAATGCAGAATCTATCGCACTTTCAGCTATGTACGCTGCTAATCACTTAGATTCGGTTAAAGCCATTGTTACCTTAACTGAGTCAGGTAGCACCGCTAAACTTATGTCGCGTATCAGCTCTGGTTTACCTATTTACTCGCTTTCACGCCATGCAAGTACGCTAGGCCAAACAGCGCTTTATCGTGGTGTTTACCCTGTGTTTTTTGATTCTACAAAAACTGAAAAAGACGGAATGGTTAAAGCCGCACTTGATACCCTTGTAGCACAAGGTTCATTACACTCTGGCGATACAGTAATTATTACTCACGGTGACTCAATGGAAACTGTGGGCGCAACGAACACAATGAAAATTGTAACTGTTGCGTAATTTCTGCCTTATATAAAAAATGCGAGCTAAGCTCGCATTTTTTGTGCCTGTAAAATACCAAACTAGCTGGCTAGCGCTGCTTTTACTTTATCGCGGTAGCTTCGGCTTACTTTAAGCTCTTGTCCGTTTTCAAGCACTAATAAATACTCACCGCTTACTTGTGTAACCAGCTTGCTTATTTGTTTTGTATTTACAATTGCACTGCGGTGAACGCGCACAAACAAATGTGGGTCGAGCTCTTGCTCAAGCTCTTTCATTGTTTTGCGTAAAATATGTGTTTGCCCATCTTGGCAATGTAAACACATATAATCGCCAGCGGCATCAACCCACTGAATTGTCGCAACCGGGACACGAATAATTTCACCCTGCTCTTTTACCGCCAGTGATTCTGGGTAACGTTTGTCGGTTAGGGTATCGCCTGTGGCTAATTTTTTAAGTATTTCTTCACAGTTATTACCTGTAATACCGGCAACAAAACTCGCTAGTTTTTTCTTATGGGCGTTGTCTTGCTGTGTTTTTAAGTAACTATGCACTTTTTCTACCGCCTGTTTTAGTCTGTTATCGTCAACGGGTTTTAAAATGTAATCCAAAGCATGTATTTCAAATGCCTTTACTGCAAATTGATCAAATGCAGTAACAAACACAATCGCGGGTAACGCTTTAGTGCTTTCGCTTAAGGCACGGGCAACTTCAAAGCCATTCATTCCTGGCATTTGTATATCTAAAAAAACTAAGTCTATTGGGTGCTCTTTACATGCTTCTATTGCATCAGAGCCTGAACTACACAGTTTAACTACTTCTATATCAGTATATTCTTCAAGTCTTACTGCTAAGCCCTTTCTTGCTAATGGTTCATCATCAACAATGATGGTTTTAATTTTAGTCATTTCTTCACAGCCTTCTCAAACGGTACTCGCAGATTAACTTTCAATCCACTTGGCGTATTATGTGATAATACAAACGAATAATTATTTTCATAGAGCGTTTTTAATCTGTCTTTGGTATTTGCCACCCCTACCCCTTGTGCATTTACAAGTTGTCCGTCTATTAGTTCGGTACCGGGGCCATTATCACCTACTTCAAGTAGTAGCTCGTTGGCAAAAACCTGTGCTTTTATGTCTATCACACCGCCTTGTGACATATGCGCAATGGCGTATTTAATTGCGTTTTCAATTATCGGTTGCAAAATTAAGCTTGGCACAAGTGCCTCTTTTGCTTGCTCGCTTACATCTACATTTACCTTTAAGCGCTCATCAAATCTAACCCGCTCTATTTCTAAATACAGCATCAATGCGTGTAGCTCTTGCTCTAAAGGCACTTTTTTAATGGGATCGGTATTTAGTGTATAACGCAAAAAGTCGCTTAACCTTGCCACCATTAAGTTAGCATCTTTGTTTTCTTTTACCAAAACTAATGTAGAAATAGCATTAAGCGTATTAAATAAAAAATGCGGATTAAGTTGATATCTGAGCATTTTTAATTGCGCTTCATGGGCCATTGTAGTTGCTTTAAGCGCTTTTTGTCGCTCACTTTGTAATAGCTGGTAATACTTTATGCCAAAGTATAAGCCACTCCAACATAAAATTATGTAAACAGAGTCTAAGCCATGCTGTAAATAGTAAAACCAATCTTCTGGGCGATAACCATGGCGGTATATTTCCCATAAATTAAATTTTTGTACAATTGCCCACAATGTACCTGTAATGTACGAGGCACCAAATACAACCACCATTAATATCCACGGCGATGCATTCCAGGTTTTTCGATAAATATAACGAAGTGGGACTGTCATTAAACAGCCCGCATAGGCATTTAATAATATAACAAACACGTAAATATCACGCATTTCAAATACTTTAGAGCCGATATAATTTACAAGCGCATAACCAATCCAGCCTGCAATTTGCAATAGCCAAAAAAAGCGTTGCCTGTTATCAACTAAAGATTGCCAATTCAAAATAAAATACAACTCCGTATAAGTTAGCCAATAAGTTAAAATTACGTTAGCTAATTTAACCACTGGTTTGGTTATTATATCGATTATTACAAAGTGTTAGCAGTACCAACTGTCTTAATTTTTAAGAGCCTTACCGCAAAGTTAAGCCAATAAAAAAGCGAAAGGCTTTAACCTTTCGCTTTTAAAATGCCGATTCAATCAGCTCGTATGGGCAAAGCCACCTTATAAACTAAGCAAGTTTATCAGAGGCTACTTTATAAGTTGGGTCTTCAATTACGTTTACCTCAACTAAGTCACGCGCTTTGTGTAACAGCTGCTTACAGTCTTTACTTAAATGACGTAAGTGAAGCTGTTTACCTGCTTTAGTGTACTTATCAGCTAAGCTGTCGATGGCTTCTATGGCACTGTGATCCGCAACACGGCTGTGTTCAAATTCAATAATTACATCTTTAGGGTCGTTTTTAACATCGAATAACTCAGAAAAGTTTTTAACTGAGCCAAAAAATAGCGGGCCATGAAGCTCGTAAACTTTAGCACCTTGCTCATCAATGTAATTAGTTGTGTAGATATGTTTTGCATGATTCCAAGCAAATACCAAGGCAGAAACAATAACACCAACACACACAGCAATCGCTAAATCGGTTACTACGGTTACGCCAGATACCAATACAATTACAAAGGCATCAGACAGTGGTACGCGCTTCATCATTTTAAAGCTTGCCCATTCAAACGTACCAAGTACAACCATAAACATAACACCTACAAGCGCAGCCAGTGGGATCATTTCAATTAAACTTGAAGCAAATATAATAAATGCAAGCAGCATTAGTGCAGCACTTATACCCGACAAGCGCGAGCGCCCGCCCGAATTAATGTTGATCATTGATTGCCCAATCATGGCACAACCACCCATTGCGCCAAAAAAGCCACAGGTTACATTAGCAGCACCTTGGCCAATACACTCTTTATTTGAGTGACCGCGGGTTTCGGTAATTTCATCAATCAAGCTAAGCGTTAATAACGACTCAATTAAACCAATAGCCGCTAAAATTAATGCATACGGAAAAATTATATAAAAAGTTTCCAGGGTAAATGGAACCATAGGAATGTGAAATTCAGGTAAGCCGCCAGCAATGGTAGCCGCTTCATTACCTGTCATCCCTTTTAGGAAATCAAGTACAGTGCGCGAGTCTAAATCAAGGCCTATTACTAACGCGGTTACCGTTACAATAGCCACTAAAGAAGAAGGCACTGCAGTGGTGAGCTTAGGTAAAAAGTGAATGATAGCCATGGTTAATGCAACTAAACCTAACATGATGTAAAGCGGGTTGCCTGTCATCCATTGCTGGCCACCTGCGCCATCAGGCACTTTAAACTGCCCAAGTTGCGCTAGAAATATTACTATTGCTAATCCATTTACAAAGCCGAGCATAACTGGGTGAGGGACCATGCGAATAAACTTACCGAGCTTAAATATCCCCGCGAGTATTTGCAGTATTCCCATCAGCAACACCGTGGCAAATAAATACTCAACACCGTGATCAAGTACCAAACTTACCATTACAACAGCTAATGCACCGGTTGCGCCCGAAATCATACCAGGGCGACCACCAAAAATAGCCGTAATTAAACCAACGATAAACGCGGCATAGAGACCAACTAAAGGTTCGACATTTGCAACAAAAGCAAACGCAACAGCTTCTGGAACTAAAGCAAGTGCTACAGTTAAGCCAGATAAAATATCGTTTTTAGCAGAGCTAGGCGCTTTGCTGAGTAAGTTAAACATTGAGTTCCTCAGGGGGTTATTAGGTTAGGATCGAAAAAGCGCTAAATGTTACCAAATTAGCGCTCATTTAACAATTCGCACACACCGTTATTAGCTTTCTTAGTATAGCTTAACTTTGTGTCGTTTATTTTATAGAGGAAGAGATGTACTGCGTTTTACACATGTCATGGTTACGTTAGAGTGTACCTCTTGAACGTATTCTAAGCTGAGTAAATTGTCACGTACAAAGTGCTCATAGCCTTCTATACCTTGTGAGATTATACGCAGCATAAAGTCCATGGTGCCGGCCATTGTGTAACATTCTGTCACTTCGTCATAGCTCATAATTAGCTTTTCAAATTCAGCTAAGTTTTTCTTGCCATGATTTGATAAGCGCACATGTGCGTATACAAGCATGTCAAAACCAAGCTTTTTCTCATCTAAAAGCGCAACTTTACTTTTGATATAGCCATCTTGTTCAAGCTTTGCAATGCGTCGCCAACAAGGTGATTGAGATAAGCCTACTTTGTCTGCAATTTCAGCAGTTGAAAGACTTGCGTCCTGTTGTAAAAGTGCCAAAATTTGGCGATCTACGTGATTTAGAGACATTTTATTTCTTATTTATCTAATAAACTGGTTAAATTATACAGCCAATTTAAAATTCCGTCTGCAATAATTTTGCATTTTCATGGATTTTAATTAACCAAATTGGCCACTTACAAATGGATTAGTGCGTTTTTCGTGGCCTACAGTGGTATCTTCACCATGGCCAGCTAAAATACGCGTGTTGTCATCAAGTGTTAAAATATGGCTTTTAATAGACTCAATGAGCTGCTCTGTATTGCCTTTAGGGAAATCTGTACGCCCTACAGCACCTTTAAAAATAACATCGCCAACAATAACGCATTGCTGTTCAGGCTCATAAAACACAATATGACCCGGTGTGTGCCCAGGGCAATGCTTAACACTAAAGCTAAGTTTGCCAAGCGTTAATACATCATTATGGTTAAGCCAAATGTCAGGGTAAAAAGCATCAATAGCTGAAAAACCAAACATTTGTGCTTGCAAAGGCAGGTTATCAAACCAAAATGACTCATCTTTTTGCGGGCCAATAATTTGCACATTGTAGTGTGAGCGTAATTCATCGGCCGCACCTACGTGGTCTAAATGCCCGTGTGTAAGCCAAATAGCGCTCAGTACTAATTTGTGCTCACTAAGCGTGGCTATAATTTTTTGTGCATCACCACCTGGGTCTATCACCACAGCTTGCTTTGTTTCTATACAGCTAATTATTCTGCAATTTTGAGAAAAAGCAGTCACGGGTATTGTAATAACGTGCATATTAAATTTCTTTATCTTTTTGATCGGGAATAACGGCTACTTGCTCATACGACATTAAAATTGGGTATTTCAAATACGCTTCGTCATAAAATGGCGTGTGTGAATATAACCAGTGCAAACGTGCATTGGCATCTTGCGCAAATGCTTTATCTTGAAGTTTTTTATCAAACTCGAGAGCAAGTTTTGGGTTGTCTTTAAGCATTTTCCTTGCGTAAGGGATTAACGCGTAGTTTTCCATGTACTCTGTTCGTTGAAATATTGTATTAAACTCACCCCACGCAAAAAATGAATCAGGAGCCTCTGGGTGTAATAAATGAACCGCTAACTCCCCTGCTTTTTGCTGCGTATTTACTTGATACCATCCGTCTAAATCTACATTTATTGCTGGTACATAATCAAAACTTGCAGAGACTCTAAAGTGCCCTTCAAATGGGGCTTTATCAAACGAGTAATCAAGTACTTTGGCAAGCTTTAAAGGTTGCGTATTTGCGCCTTTAAGTTTGTTTACTGACACCCCATGTAACTTAAGCTTTTCTATTATATCGCTATATACAGGCGGAACAAAAAACGCTTGGGGCACATCAACAACTCGTTCAACCTCTTTTTGCCAATAAATCGGTAAGTCAGTGTAGGTATAGGCTTTACCTAAATATTTAACCTCAGTTTGCCCCGAAAGCGCACTTACACTTGATGTGTATTCTACCCCTTTAAACTCACTAATCGTGTCTGCTTGTTTAGCATAACCTCGTTTAACAATTAGTTTCTCAGGTACAAATTCTTGCTCTTTTTTAACGGCGTTCGAAAGCTCATGACTGTACTGAGAAAGCGCGTTTATTGCCCCATCTAAAAATACATAGGTGCCTAATACGCGTTGTTGATAAGGTTTTAAAGAATGGTTTTCGACTAAAATTGTTGGTAATGATTTTAAATCGCCCCACCCGTTTGAAAAACGCGGTGTAGCCACCCAACCTGCAAGGCCTTTTTTAAAGTCGCGTTTATCCATAACAAATACCAATGGCCCAGGTATATGCCCTTGCTTTTGTAATGTTTCGTCAATAACCGGCTTTATATACTGATCTAATGCATCAGATATAGCTGGCGACTCACTTGCAAATACAGGGTTATAACCATAGGTCACATCGTACTGATAATCGGCGCCATCGGTAACATGCACATCAATGTATAAGTTTGGGTTGTAATCATTAATAACCTTTAAAACACTTCTCACCTCTGGTGTATCTAACTTAGTGAAATCGCGATTAAGGTTTAGATTATTTGCATTGGTTCTAAAGCCCATTTTTTCAGGGCCGCGCTGATTTATGCGATTAAATGCGCTGCTGCGTTCATGCCCATCTACGTTTAAAATAGGAATAAAAAGTATGTTTACCTTTTTTAAAATATCACGGCGCTTACCTGTTGCAATATCGCGCAGCAACATAAACATGGCGTCTTTACCATCTATCTCACCTGCATGAATACCGGCTTGGATAAAAACGGTTGGCTTAGTGCTGTTGGCCATTTGCCCAGCTTCAAAAAAACCTTGCTCACTGGCAACCAACATTTTAATAGCGCGATTACTATTACTGTAGCCTATTATTTGAGACTGAAACTGCGTGGGATTTGCCGCTACAAGCCTATCTACAAACGCCATAGTATCGGCATAGTTTGGCGAGGCTTTGCCCTGTGATAACTCAAAATCAGTGGTTAAAGGGCCTTGCTGCTGTAATAACGAAACGCTATCACCTTGCCAAGGAATAAGAGGCGGTAAATGACTGTTATCTGCCACAATTGCAGATAAAAATAACAGGCTTGCAAACATAGTTTTCTCTAACAAACGCTTTAATAAAATAAATTATACCAAGTAAACATAGCGATATTATAAAAGTGCGGTGATTCAACAAAAAAGAAAGCCCGTTTATACCCATGGACTTAATAAAGTGATTATTAAAGTAGTTAATTTTAAGGCTGGGGAAAAGTGTCAATAGCTTAGCAAGCAATTCGTTGTTTATACCAATCCGCTTAATTAAGCTATCTATTTTGAGAATGGATAAACGTGTTAATAGTAGTAAAAACTTCGCTATTTAGTAGTTCTTAATGAGAGTTTTATAACGCAGATAGCGACACATTTAGCCATCAAAATAATAAAGTATCATTTCGGGGGGATATTATTCAGTGAGTCTTAAATTACAGGCACAAAAAAAGGAGCCTAGGGCTCCTCTTTATTACTTATTTAAAAAAGCTTAAGCTGCCGCTAGGCCTTCTTTTGCTTTTTCAACAAGCGCTGCAAATGCAACTTGGTCGTAAACAGCGATATCTGCAAGGATCTTACGATCGATTTCTACAGAAGTCTTTTTAAGACCATTGATAAAACGGCTGTAAGACAGACCATTTTGACGTGAAGCTGCATTGATACGTGCAATCCATAATTGACGGAAAGTACGTTTCTTAGCACGACGGTCACGGTAAGCGTATTGACCCGCTTTAGTAACTGCCTGGAAAGCTACGCGGTAAACACGTGAACGTGCTCCGTAGTAACCTTTAGCTTGCTTTAAAACTTTTTTGTGACGTGCACGTGCGACAACGCCGCGTTTAACTCTTGCCATTTCTAAAAACCCCTATTAAGCGAATGGTAACATACGTGAAACTAGACCATGGTCATTTTTATGAACCATCATCTTAGGACGTAGGTGTAACTTACGCTTAGAAGTTTTCTTAGTCAGAATGTGACGAAGATGCGCTTGTTTACGCTTGAAACCGCCAGAAGCAGTTTTCTTGAAACGCTTAGCAGCGCCTCTGTGACTTTTTAGCTTATAAGCCATTGCAATAACTCCAAATGTATTGCTTAAAAATTAGTAAGCAGGCGTGAGATATATTTCTATAGCTCCACTTTTAGGCCTAACTTACTGCCATATTCCGGTGAAAACCCAGCATAAATGCCGCAATTTTACTTTAAAACCGGTTAGCACAGGTGAATATTTGCATATTACTTGGGTACCTGAGCTAAATTCGGTGCGTATTATCGCTTAAAAATTATTTTTTAGCAACAGGCGCCATCATCATAACCATTTGGCGGCCTTCAACACGATTTGGGAAAGACTCAACTACTGCAAGTTCTTCTAAATCAGCCTTAACACGGTTTAATAATTCGATACCAATTTCTTGGTGAGCCATTTCGCGGCCACGGAAGCGGATAGTAATCTTAGCTTTATCGCCAGCTTCTAAGAACTTACGTAAGTTGCGCAGCTTAACCTGATAGTCACCTTCATCCGTGCCAGGACGGAATTTGATTTCTTTAATCTGGATTTGCTTTTGCTTCTTCTTCTGCTCTTTTAGTTCTTTGCTTTTTTCAAAGATGAACTTACCGTAGTCCATAACCTTACAAACAGGCGGCTCAGCGTTTGGGCTAATCTCTACAAGATCAACACCCGCTGCATCAGCCATAGCTTGTGCGTCTTTTAATGACTGAATTCCAGCTTGTTCGCCTTCGATGTCGATTAAACGAACTTCTTGAGCTGTAATTTCTTCGTTAATACGATTTTTTTGAGCTGTTTGTTGCCCTTTCTTGCCGCCTCTAATGGTACGTTCCTCCAAGAATATCAATAATATAAGCGTGTAGTTGGCTGTTTGTGATTGCCCTACACGCTCGATTTTTACTGTCGATTTTTAATTTCTTCGCTAATTTTAGCTACAAAATCATCAACATTAAATTTGCCTAGGTCTTCACCTGTGCGGGTACGTACTGCTACTTCCTGTTGTTCAACTTCTTTATCGCCAACAACGAGTAAGTAAGGAATACGCTTAAGTGTATGTTCTCGGATTTTAAAGCCAATCTTCTCATTTCTCAAGTCAGCAGCGGCTCTAATTCCAAGTTTATTTAATTTTTGTACAATTTCGTGCACGTAATCTGCTTGTTTATCGGTAATGTTCATAATTACCACTTGCTTTGGAGCAAGCCACGTAGGGAATAAACCAGCGTATTCTTCAGTTAAAATACCGATAAAGCGCTCAATTGAGCCTAAAATAGCACGGTGTATCATAACTGGAGTGCGTCGTTCGTTGTTTTCTGCTACATAAGTAGCGCCTAAACGACCCGGTAATGCAAAGTCGAGTTGCACTGTACCACATTGCCACGCTCTGTCTAAACAATCGTACAAAGTAAATTCAATTTTAGGTCCGTAAAAGGCACCTTCACCTGGTAGGTAATCAAATTCAATGTCGTTTGCTTTAAGTGCATCGGCTAATGCAACCTCTGCTTTGTCCCAAATTTCATCGTCGCCGATGCGTTTTTCAGGACGCGTAGAAAGCTTAACTACAATTTTGTCAAAACCGAATGTCTCATATGTATCATAAACCATCTTAATACACGCTGAAACTTCGTCCATTACTTGCTCTTCTGTACAGAACACGTGAGCATCATCTTGTGTAAAGCCACGTACACGCATTAAGCCGTGTAAAGCGCCTGATGGTTCGTTACGGTGACAACAACCAAACTCAGCCATACGCAGTGGTAAATCACGGTACGATTTTAAACCTTGGTTAAAAATTTGCACGTGACCTGGGCAGTTCATTGGTTTTATAGCGTATTCACGTTTTTCAGACTCTGTGGTAAACATGGCGTCTGAGTATTTTTCCCAGTGACCTGATTTTTCCCACAAAGAGCGGTCCATCATCATTGGACCTTTAACTTCTTCGTAGCTGTACTCACGCAGTTTTTCACGAACAAATTCTTCAAGCTCGCGGTAAATGCTCCAACCATCGTTGTGCCAAAATACCATACCTGGCGCTTCTTCTTGCCAGTGCCATAAATCAAGCGCTTTACCAATACGACGGTGATCGCGTTTTTCAGCCTCTTCTAAGCGTTTAAGGTACGCTTTAAGTTGCTTTTTATCGCCCCACGCTGTGCCGTAAATACGCTGTAGCATTTTGTTTTCAGAGTCGCCACGCCAATAAGCGCCAGCTACTTTCATTATTTTGAAGTTTTGGCAGAATTTCATGTTTGGTACGTGCGGGCCACGACACATGTCTACGTATTCTTCGTGGTGGTATAATCCTGGGCGATCATCTTTTGCGATGTTTTCGTCCAAAATTTCCATTTTATATGTTTCGCCACGCGCTTCAAACGTATCGCGTGCTTCTTGCCAGCTTACATTTTTTTTCACTACGTCGTAGTTTGTTTTTGCAAGTTGCAACATACGCTTTTCAATGGCGTCTAAGTCTTCTTGAGACAAAGAGTGTTCCATATCAATATCGTAGTAAAAACCGTTATCAATAGTTGGACCAATAGCCATTTTAGCGTCTGGGAAAAGCTGCTTCACTGCGTGACCGATTAAGTGAGCACACGAGTGACGAATAATCTCTAGGCCGTCGTCATCTTTTGCGGTGATGATCTCAAGGCGCGAATCTTCGTTGATCATATCGCACGCATCAACACGCTCGCCATTAACACGACCAGCAATGGTTGCTTTAGCAAGGCCTGGGCCAATGTCGTTAGCTACATCAAGAGTACTTACAGGGTTTTCAAAACTACGCTGACTGCCGTCAGGAAGAGTAATAACTGGCATTATAAATCCTTACATACAGTGGTGACACCTACAATGTATCACGTGTATTTTTAAATAAATTAAATGAGAATGACTCGACAACGCTTTTACGAATAAGCATTGACTATTTTTCGCCATAAATGACTAATGTAGATGCTGAGTCTGCTCAACTACAAAAAAGATATTGTCGCGTGATAGAGTATCAATTACAAGTTTAAAGCGCGCTCATTACTTGAAATTTCACCTAAAATTGTCATTTTTTTGTTTTTCGCTCGCTAATTTAAATTAAGCATGTGACAACTTGAGTTTATTGATTATTAAAATGCACCTGCACCGCCTTGCTCTCGCAATTTATTAGATGTTGGGTATAATACCAAGCAATTAAGTTATATTAGAGAACAGCAATGAGAACATGTGGTGTAGAAATTACCGGTAGTGATGTACTACTTTGTATTTTAAGTAAAGATAACGACGTATTTGATATTCGCGATGTGCGCCAAACACGCTTTACCTTAGGTAACGGTAACGACACTGAAATAATGCGTAAATTTCAATTTGATTTTGCAAAACTAATGCAAGATTACCAAATTGATTCTGTTGCCATTCGTGAGCGCCAACCTAAAGGTAAATTTGCAGGCAGTGCAAAGGGCTTTAAAATGGAAACAGCGATTCAATTAATTGAAGAGTTAGACGTTCGCGTGTTCTCAACGACCGAAATTAAAGAGCAGCTTAAACGCAACCCTATACCTATTGCGTTTGAAGACACAGGCCTTAAAAAGTACCAAGAAAACGCTTTTGTTAATGCCTATGTATACATTATGAAAAAAACCTACCGCAGTGACGAGCTATAAGTCACAAAGCGATTAAAACAAACTATAAAAAACGCCATTTAGTGGCGTTTTTTTATGCCTTTATAAAAGTTAGTTTGTATTGCCCATCTGTAAAACGTTTCATTTAACTTTCCTTTATGCTTAGTACATTAGTCTAACCACCCTTTCTTTGTCGACAATTTGTGTTTATTTTAACTACAACCTATAACAATTCGCTTAACTATTTTTTATTTTGCTACACAGCTATTCGTGGCTAAGCAAATAAATACTGACTTATCAGCACGGATTGATATAAGTAACTGACACACATTAATACGGAGAAGCATATGCACACACCATCGCGCTCGGTAAAAGAAGTAGAACAAATAAACACATTACCGCTTACAAAAAGCTATTTTAAAGGTGCACAAAGCACGCCGCTAACGGATAAAACAATTGGCGAGTACTTTGACTTTATTGTCGACAAACACCCTGATTCGCTCGCTGTCGTTGTTAGCCATCAAAATGTACGTTTAACGTATAAAGCATTTCAAAATGAAGTTAATCAACTCGCTATGGGGCTACTAGCAATAGGCGTTAAACCAGGAGATAGAGTAGGAATATGGTCACCTAATAACATTGAGTGGTGTTTAACCCAATTTGCGAGCGCCAAAATAGGTGCCATTATGGTCTGCATTAACCCTGCCTACAGACCAAACGAGTTAGCCTATGCTTTGAACTCGGTAGAATGCAGCACGCTAATTACTGCGTCACATTTTAAAGGCAGTAATTATATAGATATGCTTAACAGCTTAGCGCCTGAACTTACCCAATGTGAACCCGGTGAGCTAAATGCACATGCCCTACCTAGCCTTAAAAATGTAATACGCATTGGCAATGAAAAAAGCCCTGGTATGTTTACGTTTGATGATGTGATGAATTTTGCCACCCCAGCCCACAAGCTTGAATTAAATGCGATTGCAGCAAATTTAAACGCGGATCAAGACATAAATATACAGTTTACCTCTGGCACCACGGGCAACCCTAAAGGCGCTACACTCACCCATAAAAACATACTAAATAATGCGCTATTTGTTGCAGAGGCTATGCATTTTACAGCGCAAGATAAGCTGTGTATTCCTGTGCCTCTGTATCATTGTTTTGCGATGGTGCTTGGCAGCCTGCTATGTGTAAGTAAAGGCGCCGCAGCTATATACCCAAGCGATGCGTTTGATGCAAAAACCACGCTTGATGTTGTGCAGCAAGAGGGCTGCACCGCGCTGCATGGTGTACCTACTATGTTTATCAGCCAACTAGAGCTGCCTAATTTTACTAATTACAACCTCAGCACTTTACGCACTGGTGTAATGGCGGGCTCAACGTGCCCTGAGCAAGTCATGCGTAAAGTACAAACACAAATGAACATGCATCAGGTATTAATTGCGTACGGGCAAACTGAGTGCAGCCCAATCAACAATATAACCGAAACCGACTCGTCAATAGAGCGCCAAGTAACAACCGTTGGCCGTGCCCTTGCTCACACTGAGGTTAAAATTATTGACGAACTGGGTAACATTCAAAAAATAGGTGTACCTGGTGAGGTATGCAGTAAGGGCGCTGGTATAATGCGCTGCTATTGGAATGACGAAGAAAAAACAAAAGCCACTATAGATGACGAAGGCTGGTTACACTCTGGTGATTTAGGGGTAATGGACAGCGAAGGGTTTGTGAGTATTGTTGGCCGCATTAAAGACATGATCATTCGAGGTGGCGAAAACATTTACCCACGCGAAATTGAAGAGGTTCTTTACACTTACCCAGGTATTCAAGATGCCGCTATATTTGGTATTAGTGATGAGAAGTACGGCGAAGAAGTGTGTGCGTGGATCCAGCCAAAAGAAGATGCAGTACTTGATGAGCAAGCAATACGTGCATTTTTAAAAGACAAACTCGCCTATTTTAAAATGCCCCGTTATATTCGCTTTGTAGAGAGTTACCCAATGACAGTAACAGGCAAACTGCAAAAGTTTAAAATGCGAGAGCAAATGCAGCAATCTCTTACTGATAAGGCCTTTTCTTAATCGCAAACATTAACTACAAAAAAGCTCAGCAATTGCTGAGCTTTTAGCGTTAAATAATTTATTTACTCTGCAGGGCGATACTGCTGCTGAACACCTGTTAAAAACAAACGCAAAACCTGGTCGTTACACACACGGTAATGTTTATTTTCTACTTTGCGAGAAAACGCACTGAGCTCATGTTTACTTAATTCAAAGTCAACCTGTGCAAGTATTGCTATTACATCTTCTGCTTTCATGTTTAAAGCAATACGTAGCTTCATAAAAATAATATTATTATTTAACTTAGCCTCTGGCACAGGCTGTGGGCCTTCGCGCTTGCCACGCTTAGTATTAATAAAGCCATTTAAAAACGTAGCAAACTCAGTGTCTGACATTTTAACAAACCCTTGCTCACCCTCTTTTGTTAACCATGCAACGACTTGCTCAGTGGTAACTGTAGCCTCTGCNGGCGGCAAAAATACCGACCATGGCAGTATCGGTTAAATTAAAGGTATAGCGAACACGGCGTAAAATATCGTTATTTGTCAAAGTAATTTCCTGAGTAGAGAGCGAGGCTAAATTAGAGCGCCCACGTTAAATGAGCGCGCAGTTTAGCAGCTTAAGGCACGCTGCCCTATTGATATTTACACTATAAAGAGTTGTTAATTACCCAATACCTTGGCAGGGTCGACTCGAGTTGCTTGCCACGCCGGGTAAATAGTAGCAAGCACAGCTAAAACAAAGGTAACAATAACTGTTATTCCAATATCACTGAGTACTAATTTACTGGGTAAAAATTCAATAAAATAAACACCTTCAAGCGGATTAGCTGCAAATAACTGGCTAACCCATGTAAACAGCTCACTAATGTTAAGCGCTAATATAACCCCAACTAGTGTGCCAAGTAACACGCCAACAAAGGCTTGCGTTAAACCTTGCATGACAAAGGTCGCTAAAATGGTACTGTCTTTAGCGCCCATGGTTTTTAAAATAGCTATGTTGCCTTGTTTTTCGCGCACTTCCATTACAAGCGACGATACAATGTTAAAACTAGCTACCGCTATAATTAAAAACACCACAATGTACACAATTGTGCGTACCATTTGAATATCTTGATACAGGCTACCTTGCGTTCTAAACCAGCTAGAGACATACACATAATCACTAATAGTTTGCCCTACTCGCAGTGCAATTTGATGCGCAGCAAACACATCATCTACGCTCAATCGTAAACCTGTCACTTGGCTGGCGTCGTAACCTAAAACTGACTGTGCTTTATTTAAGTGAATAAATGCAGCGCTACTGTCAATTGGCCCACCCATTTCTATAATGCCCGCAAGTGTTAACGTTACGCGTTTAGGGGCTAATAGAGACTTGCCTTGCTCGCTAATTTTAGGAATCAGTAAAGTAATGTTATCGCCTATATTAGCGCCTAATTGCTTTACAATTTGCTTGCCTAAAATAACGTCATCCGTGCGCAGCTGACTAACCAGTGTGCCTTTGGTAAATTGATTTATGGCCGATACATTCCCTTCATAGCTAGGTTCAACGCCGCGTATTTCTACCGCTTTAAGCTGGCTTTTAAATTGCGCCATACCATTTACTGCTATAAATGGCGCAGCACCTGTAACATGAGGCTCTGCTTTAAGTTTTTCTACTTTGTTAGGCCAATCAGCAATGGGGCGGCTAGGCGCTACGTATTCAACTTGCGGTACCACACTTAATAAACGATGCACTAATTGCTGCTCAAAGCCATTAATAACCGAAAGCGCAACAATTAACACCGCCACCCCTAATAAAATACCAACGGTAGAGGCTTTGGCAATAAAGCTTACAAATGCGTTTTTTTCGTCTTTATGGCCAGAATACGCTCTAAAGCGTTCACTTAAAAATAAACTAAGCAACATGGTGCGACTCTTTTATAGCAAGTTTCCCATCATCTAAATACGCAATTTTTCCTAGTTTGTCTGCAAGCTCTAAGTCGTGAGTAACCACCACAAAACTAGTATTTAAGCTTTTATTTAGCTCATTAATTAAATCGTAAATTTTAATCGCGTTTTGCTTATCAAGATTACCGGTAGGTTCGTCGGCTAACACTAATGCGGGTTTAGTCACCAGCGCTCGAGCAATAGCAACACGCTGGCGCTCTCCACCAGACAGTGCCGAAGGTTTATGCTCACTGCGATGCGCTAAGCCTACTTTATCTAGCATTTGCAAGGCTTGCTCTTTCGCCTCTTTTGCGTTGAGCCCTTTAATTAGTAGCGGCATAGCCACGTTTTCAACCGCACTAAATTCCATTAATAAATGGTGAAACTGATAAATAAAGCCCAAGTTTTTATTTCTAAACGCCGCTTGCTCTGTTCGCGATAATTTAGCAACATCTTGATTTTTTATTTTAGCGCTACCCGATGTAGCCGTATCCAGGGTTCCTAAAATATGCAATAAGGTACTTTTCCCTGAGCCTGAGCTGCCTACTATAGCCAGCATATCCCCTTGGTTAAGAGATAAGTCCACCCCTTTTAATACTTCTACTTGGTTTTGTCCATCTTGATAAACTTTACTTAAGTTTTGACAGCTAATAACTAAATCATTCATAACGCAATACCTCTGCTGGTTTTACTTTTGCGGCTTTGCGCGCAGGATATAAAGTGGCTAAAAAGCTCATTGCAATACTACTAAGCGCAATAATAACGAGGCTTAACACATCAAATTTTACCGGAAGCTCTACACCTGCTAGTAGGTTTAGCCCTACAGCAGCGAGTAGTTCATTAATATATAAGCTAAACAACACACCTAAAAGTGCCCCTATCGCGGTGCCAATCACCCCGTTATACAAGCCTTGCACCATAAACACTTTTTGTACTTGTGAAGGCGTTAAACCTAAGGTTTGTAATATCGCCACTTCGCCTTGTTTTTCACTCACCATCATAGTCAGTGCCGAAACAATATTAAATACAGCCACTAATACAATCAGCCCTAACAACATAGACATAATACGTTTTTCCATGGCAACCGCGGCAAATAAAGTACCTTGGCTACTGCGCCAGTCACTTACTTGGTAGTCGCGTAAAATGTGCTGGCTGTCCTTTGTAAATTGCGCTAATTCAAAGGGTTCATGTAACGACACACTTAAGTTAGGCGCGGTATTTTTGTTAAGCTTTAATACCCGCTGTAAAGATGCGCCGCTGGTAAATGCAAGGCTCATATCTATCTCTGAGCCCGTTTCGTATATTGCGGCTATTTTAAATAAACGCTGACTAGGTACGCGCCCAAGTGGCGTGTAAGTTGAGGCATTAGGCATAATTACGCGCAGTTTTTCTCCCATACCTAAGCCAAGTTTTCGGCTTAAGTAACGGCTAATAGCTATGTTGTAGCTATTATTTAAAACGTTTTGCCAATTGCCCTGCACAACTTTATCAGTAATTTTATATAGCGAGCCATNATTATCGCCATACAAGCCTTGCAGTAATACGCCGTGTAAATCTTTATTGGTTTGTAAGATGGCTTCGCCGTGGCGGTAAAGGCTTACGTGATCTACATAATCTGAGCGCTCTAAATCGGCTTTTAACGCTGTCATTTGTGCGCTGGTGTGTTTATTGGCTTGTACTTCTACGTGAGGAATGAGCCCTAACATATTTGTTTTTAAACTGTTTTCAAAGCCATTCATTACACTGCTTACAGTGAACAAGGCCATTAGCCCTATGGCTATTCCGGCAATAGAAAAAAACGAGATAAACGATATAAACGCATTTCCTTTGGAGGAGCGGCTATATCTGAGCCCTATAAATAAGCTAACCGGTTGAAACATATTATTTAAAACATTTATGCTAAAAGTGTGCGGCTATAGTAGCACGAACTAAGATGAATTGAATATGACCATAAATGTAAGAAATAATTTATAAATCTTATACTTGGCTATATTTTAAACGCGCTTTATTCAAGCCCGGCCACTAAATAATCAAGTAATACTCTTACGTTGGTGGCAACAAACTGACGCGGTGGGTAAATTCCCCACACGCCTTCTTGATCCGGCTGATAAGAAGTTAATACTGGCACAAGCTCGCCCGTTCGTAGCTCATTTTCAATGTAATAATTAGGCAGCTGCACTATTCCTAAGCCTTTTTTTGCACCATCAACTAATGCCCAACCACTATTACAGCGCAAGCGTCCTGCAATTTTAATGTGTTTATCGCGGCCGTTTTCGTTTACTCGCCAGTAACTGCTGTTACCAATTAAACATTGATGTTGGTTTAGCTCGCCTAGGGTATGAGGCTCACCTACTCGGGATAAATAATCTGGGGAGGCACACATTATAAAGCGCCTAGCACTTAAACGCCGTGCTCTGTGGCTTGAATCTTTTAAATGCCCTAACCGAATGGCTAAATCAAACCCGCCTTCGAGTAAATTTTCTTGCTCGTTAGAAAGCGTAGCAATAACTTCGACCTCAGGATGAGCGTGCATGAAATTGTGCACAATGGGCATAATAAAAGTTTCACCATACATAACTGGTGCTGTTAATTTAATTTTACCTTTAGGCGTTGTTTGCTGCGTTGCTAAGCTTTGCGTGGCATCATCCATAGCATGTTGTAGTTGCTTAGTTTGATGTAAAAAGGCTTCGCCTTCTTTGGTTAATACCACTTTGCGGGTGGTACGGGTGAGTAACTGGGTATTTAAACGCTGCTCCAGCGCCGTTACATGGCGACTTATATGGGCAACCGACAACCCCAGTACATTAGCCGCTGCTGTAAAACTACCCTCTTCACCCACTGCTATAAATTCGTCTATGCCATCCCAACGCGCCATTATTACCATACTGTAAAAGTGTTTTAATAAATCAGAGATTATCATTATTTGAGAAACAAATACAATAGAGCCATCACCCAAACAAATTGGGTCTACAATTGTTATTTAAAACCACTACAAAGGATAAACACATGTCTGAATTTATAAAATCAAAAGCAGCTATTGCGTGGGGTCCAAACCAACCTCTAAGCGTTGAAGAAGTTGATGTGATGATGCCTAAAAAAGGCGAAGTAATGGTAAAAATTACCGCTACTGGTGTTTGTCACACTGATGCATTTACTTTATCAGGTGAAGATCCTGAAGGTATTTTCCCAGCAATTTTAGGCCACGAAGGTGCAGGCGTTGTGTATGCAGTGGGCGAAGGCGTAACCAGTGTTGAAGTAGGCGATCACGTTATTCCACTTTACACCGCTGAATGTGGCGTATGTAAAATGTGTACTTCAGGCAAAACTAACCTGTGTTCAGCAGTGCGCGAAACACAAGGTAAAGGCCTAATGCCAGATGGCACTACACGCTTTTTTAAAGACGGCCAACCAATTTATCACTACATGGGTACGTCTACTTTTTCTGAGTACACAGTACTTCCAGAAATTTCACTCGCAAAAGTAAACAAAGAAGCATCGCTTGAAGAAATTTGTTTATTAGGCTGTGGCGTAACCACAGGTATGGGCGCGGTAACAAACACTGCAAACGTAAAACCTGGCGATACTGTGGCTATTTTTGGCTTAGGTGGCATTGGTTTATCGGCCATTATTGGTGCAAAAATGGCAGGCGCGGGTCGCATTATTGGTGTTGATATTAATACCAGCAAATTTGACCTTGCAACAAAACTTGGCGCAACAGATTTAGTAAACCCTAAAGATTTCGACAAACCAATTCAAGAAGTGATTGTTGATATGACCGATGGCGGTGTTGATTACTCGTTTGAGTGTATTGGTAACGTTGATGTAATGCGCTCAGCACTTGAGTGTTGTCATAAAGGTTGGGGTGAGTCGGTAATTATTGGTGTAGCCGGTGCTGGCCAAGAAATTTCAACCCGCCCATTCCAACTAGTAACAGGGCGTGTATGGCGTGGTAGCGCATTTGGTGGCGTTAAAGGCCGTTCACAGTTACCTGAAATTGTTGAGCGTTACATGGCAGGCGAATTTGCTCTTAACGACTTTATTACGCATACCATGAGCCTTGAAGAAATTAACGATGCGTTTGATTTAATGCACGAAGGTAAAAGTATTCGTACAGTAATTCACTACTAATACGCTATTGGTAACCTATGTATTAAAAAGCCGTAATACTTAATTGTTTGCGGCTTTTAAGGATTTTTATGTTAGAAAATATCTCAAGTACAAAAGTAGCAGGTGGTTGGCACAAACAATATACCCACACTGCAACAAGTACCCATTGCACAATGCGTTTTGCGGTATTTTTACCCCCAGGCGCAAGTGAAACAAATAAAGTGCCAGTGCTTTATTGGCTATCGGGTTTAACCTGTACAGACGAAAACTTTATGCAAAAAGCCGGCGCATTTAAAAAGGCGGCTGAGCTAGGTATTGCTATTGTAGCGCCTGATACAAGCCCTCGTGGTGATAATGTCCCTGATGACGACAACTACGACTTTGGCCAAGGCGCAGGCTTCTACGTAAACGCAACACAAGCACCGTTCAATACACATTTTAATATGTATGACTATGTAGTTGATGAACTACCTATGCTTATTGAGCAACACTTCCCAGTAACCAGTACTAAAGCAATTAGCGGTCACTCTATGGGGGGGCACGGCGCTTTAATGGTGGCACTTAAAAACCCTAAAGCGTTTGTTAGCGCTTCGGCCTTTAGCCCTATTGTTAACCCAATTGACTGCCCATGGGGCGTGAAAGCATTTACGGGTTACTTAGGCACTGACAAAGAGCTCTGGGCTCAATACGATTCGTGCGAATTGATGAAAAAAGCGCAGCAGGCTGATTTTATCCCTATGCTTGTTACACAGGGCGAAGCCGATGGGTTTTTAGAAGAGCAACTTAAGCCACAAAATTTAGCGGCTGNCTGTTGCTAAAAATACAGGCTATCCGCTTAGCATTGAAATGCAAGCAGGCTACGATCATAGTTACTTTTTTATAAGCAGCTTTATTGACCAACACTTATCATTTCATAGTCAGTTTTTAACTGCGTAATCTCATTAGTGTGTAGATCAGATTTATCTACTTCTACACACTCTTTCAATACTTTACTCACTTGCCTACACACTTGTACCGTATTGCCCTCACCTTTTACTAAATTGATCAGCAATGAATCTATTTTTAACCCTATATCGGTAAAACTAAACCCATTTTTGTCTTTCGGTACAGGTTCGAGTGGATTTTTATAAGGCTCAGAGCGAGCTGGGCTATTACTATATTTATTGGCGCGTGCATTTGACTGTGCCTGCCCATCAATTATAACACCAGCGACTGTGCAGCCACTTAGGTAAATAACACATAAACATAAAGTTAGCGCTCTCATGACTCATCCTGATCAAAAACATTACCTAAATTATAAACATCTTTAAAAATAGTATTGTAAAAATATGTATACCTGTTCTATATACTTAATTTTGAACGGCCTAAGCGTACAATTTAATACAGTGCGTCATCCTTTTATTAATAAAATGGGTTTAAGCCCTAATACTTAAATTCACTTATACACTCTTTTATAAAGCCCACCAGCTGCAAAATAAAAATAACTAAAAACGGTAAAGCGCCAATAATAGCAATGGTTCTGTTTAGTGGCTCATTATTTTGTACCAGTAATATAAAGGCACAAAGCCCAAGCGCGAATGACCAACCATAAATACTCCATGCTTTTGCCTTTTTGCTATTTGTTAAATCACGTATTACTAATATGGCCGAATCGGCTGAGGTAACCACAAAAATAAGTAACAGTAACAAGCTTGACCAAATAAGTACGGCGCCTTGCCAGCCTAACTGCTGAAAAAATATAAATAGCCCTTGAGTATAGTCGGCTTTAATGGCATCTAAAATACCGGCATGGTAGGTTTTATCCCATGCGATAGCCGAGCCAGAAAACACACTAAACCACACAATAGTCACAAGCGTAGGTAGCAAAACTACGCCCAATATATATTGCCACACTGGCCGGCCTTGGCTAATTTTAGCTAAAAACACGCCAACAAAAGGTCCCCACGCTAACCACCAAAAATAATAATTGTAGGTCCAGCCATTTGCCCACTCGGGGTTATTAAGTTGGCTTTGTAATTGCCATGCCCCTGTAAAAATAAGCCGTAGGTAATCCCTTGTGCCATCAATGGCAATAGCCATTATAGGCTGTATGGGCATTAACAAAAGTAGCCACAATAAAAGTAAAAAAGCTAACCAAACGTTAAACTTACTCAGCGTTTGAATACCTTTTTTTAGCCCAAGCTTGGCCGATATTGTATACAGCAATACAATTAAGCTGATTATGATAAATCCAGATACAAGCGCTGACTCTATCCCTAAGTTTATTTCAATTCCCTTGCGTAGCAATAATGTAGAGTTTGCAATTGTCCCAACCACACCAAAAAAAATGGCGAGCACGGCCACTAATTTAACAATAAAGGTAAGCCTGTTTTGGTATTTTATATTTATTGCGCCTTTTATTGAACTGATTACCGGTGCGCTAATATCACCACTGCAATGACTGTTTTTTGTTAAGCCACCTAACACAAGCCCAAATATAGCATAAAGAGCCCACGCATGCGCTCCCCAGTTAACCAACGTCAGCGCTAAAGCACTACTTACTTTGTCAGGGTAAAGTGTATGTTTTAAAGGAGAGTTGACTACATTCAACGCAGGCTCTGCAACTCCCCAAAAAATTAAACCGGACCCCATCCCTGCTGCAAAAAGCATAGAAAGCCAGCCAAATAAGCCAAATTCAATACGGGCATTGTCACCGCCTATTTTTCGTCTCCCAAGCGGGCTTATGGCAATAACGATGACTGCAACTAATAAAAAATTTACTAACAAAAAAAACGGCGCCCCTAAAAAACTTAAGGCGTTATTTATAAGTGGTTGCAAATAATTAGTAAGTAATTGAGGCGCCAAAAATGCAATAGCACAAAGAGTAAGGCAAAGTAATAACGCTGTTTTTTCAAGCTTGGTTGTATGTAAAGGCAAGTGAAATACTGTTTATTAATGTTTAATAATAAAATAATACGCACTTTGCATAATTAATTAAACGCATAGGCAGCGTTTATCTGTAAAAGCGTAAATTAACTATGTAAATGTTACCAATTAATCAATTAACGCCTCTCATATTTAAATTTAACACATTGAATTTATACAATAAAATAAGCTGGCCTGTAGGTTGCTATTAGTTTACACCCTTAACCAATAGAGACCATTATGGAAATTGATTTACAGTGGAACGAAATCATCGATAATTTAGTACACCTTGGCATTGCCTACATACTCGCACTGCCTATGGCTTACGACAGGGAGCGAAGCCACCATGGTGCAGGGTTAAGGACTTTTCCGCTTGTGGCAGTTGCCTCATGTGGCTATGCGGTAATTGCTATGTCAGTGCTAGAAGGTGCAGAAGCGCAATCTAAAATGCTACAAGGGATTATTACCGGCATAGGCTTTATTGGCGGTGGTGCAATTTTAAAAAATAATAAATCTACATCGGGTACCGCAACAGCAGCAAGCATATGGAATATGGGTTTAATTGGTATAGCGGTTGCCTACAGCCGTTACGAAATTGCAATTTTACTAGCTATCATTAATTTTATAACACTGAGGTACATTAAAAAGTTTAAGTAATGCTAGGGTGTACCATCATGTAATTACTAAAAAGAAGATAAATTGTGAGTAACTACTGCAACCTAAATTAATGTAATAAATCAAGGCGCTTAAAAGCGCTCAAGCTCGCATGGCGATACTATATAACATATAATATCGGCAAATTTATACAACGTATTTGAGCTTAATGATGTCGTCTCACTCTACAGCCCCTCGGTTGCATCATATTGATTTATTGCGTGGCATTATCATTATATTTATGGTGATTGACCATGGTATGTATTATTGTCTTAATTACTCAGTAACCGATCCTATGGCGGNCCGGGTACCAGCCATGTTACTTTTTTCACCCGCTTTATTTCGCACTTTTGTGCCCCTTTATTTGTTTTTTTAGCAGGCCTTTCAGCAGCTGTTACCGAGCATAAATACGCTTCAACTAAAGCATTTTCTTACAATTTAATTATCCGTGGTTTGGTGCTCATCATTTTTGAATTTACCATTGTTTCGTGGTCATGGAGCTTTAACCCCGCTTTTCCAATGTTGTACGCACAGGTCATTTGGGCAATAGGCTGGGGATTTGTCATATTAGGCTTATTACGTTTATTAGGCATTTATGCAGTGCTAATAAGTGCTTTATTGTTGGTGTTTGGCCATAACCTATTTGATGGCGTAAGCTTTGAGCCAAATACGTTTGCACATACACTTTGGTCTATTGCACATCAAAAAAATGTACTTGAACTACCTTTGGGCATAAAAATGAGAACAACTTACCCAGTTGCGCCCATTGTAGGTTTAATGGCTTTAGCTTACTGCGCGGGGGTATATTATAAAAAACACCAGTACAAAGCTCAGGTGATGAATTATGCAGCCATATTTGGTGCAAGCTGCCTTGCTTTATACACTGTGCTGCGTGGTTTTAATTTATACGGCGACACTTCAGTGTTTACTATTCATACCAATACTATTAATACTGTTATGTCGTTTTTAAATCCGACTAAATACCCACTCTCATTACAATTTATGTTGCTAACCGTAGGCCTTGGGCTAATTGCGCTTAAACTTTTAAGCCATGTTAAAGCCGACTTTTCTCGCAACTTTTTACAAGTGCTTGGTAAAACCAGTATGTTCTCATACCTTGCACATTTGTATTTATTACACGCTGTCGCTTGGTTGCTTATTCCTGTTTTAGGGCTTAGTTTTAGCGATATGACTTACGGCGACACATTAGTAGGCCTTCCACCGGGGTACGGTATGAGTTATGGCGCAACTTTGTTATTTATAGCTGTTGTTATAGGCTTAACCACTTTACTTGCAAAACGCTATTTAGACTGGAAGCGCAATAATAAACACACTCTAATTGCTAAATATATATAACAAAAACCCCACATAATAATGTGGGGTTTTTATTTAAGTGTTTATTACCAATAAAATACTTTTTATAAAAAGCTTTCACCAGTTTGTTTTAAAGTAACCGTTTGCGCCTGTGCACTTTTAATTAATAGCCCACAACGAATATCATTTTTTGAAATTAATATTTTATCAATCTCGTTGGTATTATAATCAACGACTTTGTTTTCACAGCGAAGTTGTACTTTAGATAACGGTTTACTCGCACTAAGTTCAACCGTACCTTTAGAAAGTAAAGGTAAAACCGCTTTTTCAGACTCAAGCGTTATTTGTTGATTTATAGCGCCAGAGTTTTTATAAATGTCATTCACTTGTGCAAGTAATTGCGCTCTATTTTCCTCGCTAAACGTTATCGATTCGATATTGCCTAATGCATCAATTGCATCGTAAGCACGTACGTAGTCTTGTTTTGAAATAAACCACTGTAAGGCATTTTTAATAACACGTTTTTTTATTTGATCCGGTAAGTTATCTCTAAACAAAAAAGCTTCATAAATTGACTTATCAAAGCTTTTCCAATCTTGCACAAAGTAGCTATGTTGGCTTTTAAGCCAAGCCAGTAAAACTATTTCGACTGTGTTTTTAGTGTGTTCGTTTTCAAGCTCAGTAATATACGTTTTAGCTTCATCGTACTTTTTATCATCAATAAGCTGGCTGGCTTTTTCATAATCGTCAAAAAACGCCGGGGATGCCTGATCGTTAGAAAAACTAGCATGTACATTTTGCGAGCTTACCGTAATAGTTTTCGCCGTAGGCACGGCACAGCCATTTATCTGTGCACTTTTATAATTAAGCTTAGAAACATAATCGAGAACTTCTCGTTGATATTTTTTTTGACCAAGCGAAGCCACAATTTCGATATCACTCACTTGGCCGTTTTCATCAACCACGTAGCTACTTAAATTAATCCCTTCTAACCTCGATGCACGCGGCGAGGTATTAGTAAGCTGGTCGTAATTTTTATTAATAATTTCAGCAGCTACAAAATCATCTGCTGATACTGATAAGTGAGTAAAGGTTGAAGCGAGAGAAAGTGCTAGTAAAAGTTTTTTCATCGATATATCCATCCTAGATTATGTTTCTATTATAAAAACAAAGGTTCTCCATAAATGCAAGTTAATCTATAAAAAACACGTCATTTTTTAATCAACTTTATACCAATCCGCTTCATTAAGTGAGCTATTTTGAGGCTGGAAAACGTCTTTGTAGCTAGGGAAAAAGTTGGCTATTTAATTATTCTAATTGAGAATTTTAACGCAGGTAGCGACATGTTTAGCCACGCAAAATGATTGAGTATTACGGATTGGTATTATTATGGCTTTTATAAAAAACATAGGTATAAAAAAAGGCGCCTTAAACAGCGCCTTTGGATTCAAGTATGTGTGCTTAAAACATATCTTGATAGGAGTTGGTTGTATTAAACGAAATTGCTTTATCAAAACCAGGAAGCTCTATGCCGTCTTCGCCAATTACAATGTCGTTATCGTCAATGGCGCCATCACCAAAACGATATACTAATTCGTACTTTCCAAGGTCAGCTTGCGCTTTATAGGTATTTTGCGCAGCAACAACGGATGTGTTTTTATCAGCGTAATCACTCAGCGCTTTTTCACCATGGCGTTTAGCAAGCATTTGTAGTGTTACTTTAGCGCTTAGTACAGTAGCAGTGGCGTTATTACCGCCAAAACCTTTTGAGTTTATAAAGGCTATGTCCATATCGCCACAATCGTAGTGGCTGTTACGTATATCTAAGTGTTCAGCATAAACATCGTCGGCAACTTTATCTATGGTAGTAATACCCGGCATAATATTATGGCTAAATACACCCAGCGCAATAGCGAGCTGATCGCCACTGGCGGGGGCAATTGTATGCCCTACATAAGCTTTTGGCGCCGTCACTTTCCAGCTATCAATGGCAAACGTTTGTGCCACTTTATGGTAAATAAGTGACTCTGTTACTCTATTTTGCGGCGTGCTAGAACCATGCGCTAAAATAAAGCTGCGCTTTTGTAACGCCTCTTTACCTAATAAACTTGTTGCAAGCGCTGCAGATTTGGCCATTGTAATGTAGTTACCAGGGCCCGGTGAGGTGATTGATTTTTTTATACCATCGGCATTTACAAATACATCCGGTACTGAGCCCATAATGTCTGCACCTAGTTCAAGTGCTAACGCATCGTCCATTAAAATGGCCACTTGTGCGCCTTCACCTAATGTAAAACCACAGTTTTCGCCAAATGGACGGCTACTTTTACGGTAATTTGGCTCTTGTTCACTGCTTAAATTATCTAAACGGCGCAGACCTTCAACATTAGCAAGGGCGCTCATATTACCAAAGCCTTCTACTACTTCAGGCGTAATAGCGCATTCAACACTTGCTACCACCGCAACACGGGTGCGCCCTGCTTGAATATCGTTTACTGCAGCGCGTAAGTTATATAAAAATGTGGCACATGCACCCGAGGTAGAAAACGTAGTACCTACATTACCTGTAACGTAGGCGTTTATAAAATCAGTCGACATCGTGTTTAAGCCAAGTGCTAATTGCTTTGTACTAACACGATCGCCCTGCTGGCGTGCTTTAACTAAACCGCCTAATCCTTTGTCGTCCATTTGGCCAATAACCGAGGCTGAATAAGTACCAATTTTATCTGGCTCTACGCTATTCATTATGCGTTGCCAATCAAGACCAGTTGACTTAATAGCATCGTTTGCAGCAAATATAGTGGCTT